>CAJEZV010000022.1 GCA_903995005.1 uncultured beta proteobacterium | reverse complement strand
GAGCCAGTATATCCCCATAAAAACAGTGGGAAATGGCCTGTTTTATCAGGGATAACGCTTAGAAACGGCACTTAGGCCAAAATGATTCAATTACAAAAATACATCACGGAGATATTCAAAATGCTCAGAAAAGTCCTGCTTTTGCTGATTACTGGCGCCCTATCACTAGCGGTAAGTGCTCAGACCACCTCCTGGCCGTCCCCTAGCAAGCCAATTACCTTCATAAACCCCTTCCCTCCAGGCGGGGCTGTAGACGCTTTTGGGCGCCCCTTGGCCAAGCAGCTCTCTACCCAATTAAATGACTCCATCGTGGTTGATAACCGTGGCGGCGCCGGCGGCACCGTTGGTGCTGCAGCTGCAGCAAAAATGGCACCCGATGGCTATACCTGGCTTCTTGGTGCGGTGCATCACTCTATTGCTCCTAGTATGTATGTCAACTTGCCTTACGACATCACCAAAGATTTTGAACCGATCGCTATCATTGGCAGCGTTCCCCATGTCATCGTTGTAAACCCAACAAAGTTTCCGAAGAATGATTTGAAATCAATCATGGAAGAAATTCGTAAGAATCCAGGGAAATATAACTACGCTTCTACTGGCAATGGCACCTCACAGCATTTAGCGGGCGAGCTGTTCAAGATGCAGAACAAATTATTCATCACCCACATTCCCTATCGCGGCACTGGTCCTGCATTACAAGACCTAGTGGCGGGCCAAGTTGATATGATGTTTGATACTTTGGCAGGTGCAGCACCTTTCATCAAAAGCGGTCAACTCATTGCAGTAGCAGTGGCTAGCAATAAACGAAGCGAAGCCTTCCCCAATGTACCAACTGCTCAAGAGCTGGGAATCTCCGGCTTCATCGTTTCTAGCTGGTATGCGATGTGGGCAATCAAAGGCACACCTAAAGACATCGTTGAAAAAATGAGTAATGAAGTTCAAATCGCTTTGGCTTCCCCCGAAATCAAAGAGCGCTGGGCAGGAATGGGAGCTAGCGTTCCGAAAATGACTCGCCCTGAACTGGCGGCCTATATCAATCAAGAAATCGTACGCTGGAGTGAGGTTGTTAAAAAATCTGGCGCAAAACTAGATTAACCAAGAAAAGATATGAGTATTCCAACTAAACACTATGCGTTTATTCGCAATAAACTCCTCAATAAAGAAGAGATTGCTTTTTTAGATGTGCGTGAGGAAGACCCTCATGCACAAGAGCATCCTTTGTTTGCCGCTAATGTTCCTCTCTCCCGCATTGAGATTGATGCTTATGCCAAGCTACCTAGAAAGAATGTTCCTATTATTACTCTCGATGATGGCGAAGGTGATGCCACACTAGCAGGCCAGCGATTGATTGCTCTTGGCTATACCGATGTATCTGTGTTCGAAGGTGGAGTTCAGGGCTGGAAAGCTGCTGGTGGCGAGTTATTCCGAGATGTCAATGTACCTAGTAAGTCTTTTGGAGAGCTAGTGGAATCTAAGCGTCACACTCCCTCTCTATCAGCCCAAGAGGTTAAAAAACTCTTAGATGATCAAGAGGATGTTGTAGTAGTAGATGTGCGTCGCTTTGATGAATACAACACGATGAGTATTCCAAGCGGCATCAGCGTTCCAGGTGCAGAGTTGGTATTACGTGTTCCCGAGTTGGCGCCCAATCCAAAAACCAAGATCATTGTGAACTGCGCCGGTAGGACTCGTAGCATTATTGGCACACAGTCATTGATTAATGCCGGCATTCCGAATGAAGTCAATGCGCTGCGGAATGGCACGATTGGTTGGACTCTTGCCGGACAAGAATTGGATAAAGGCCAGAGCCGTAAATTTAAAGAAGTGAGTGAGAGCACGGCAAGTGAAGCATCGGATCGTGCTCGTAGTGTTGCCGATAGAGCAAACGTGAAGCGCACTAGCATTTCTGAAATCGAAAAATGGAAATCTCAATCAGAGCGCACTACGTATTTCTTTGACACACGGACGCCTGAAGAGTATGAAGCTGGACATCTTCCCGGCTTTCGTTCCGTGCCTGGCGGTCAGCTTGTGCAAGAAACAGAGATGGTCGCCCCAGTGCGTGGTGCACGCATTGTCTTAGCAGACCCGAGTAGTAGCGTCAGAGCCAATATGCCAGCCTCTTGGTTGGCACAGATGGCATGGGATGTTTATGTAGTTGATGGTATTAAGAGTTCTGATCTTACTGAGAAAGGAATCTGGAAAACTCCATTGCCTTCACTTCCCCAGGTCAAATTGGTAGATGCCGCTACTGTCTCTCAGTGGCTAAAGTCCGACAGCAATACGATTGCTGTGGATTTCAGCACCCACGCTAATTATGTGAAGGGTCATATTCCAGGCAGCTGGTATGCATTGCGCTCACAATTAGCTGATGCAATCAAACAGATTCCGCAAGTAGATCACTATGTACTCACCAGCACCCCAACTGAATTAAGTATTTTTGTTGCGCAAGAGTTTCAGTCTCTTACCAAAGCTGAAGTATTGGTATTGCAGGGTGGCAATGCCGCCTGGACTGCTGCCGGTCTTGCCCTCGAGAAAGCACCTAGCCACTTAGCCTCCCCACCACTAGACCGCTATAAGAGACCATATGAAGGAACTAGCGTTGATCCTGCAGCAATGCAGGCTTACCTAGATTGGGAGTTTGGGTTGGTAGAACAACTGGGCAAGGATGGAACCCATCACTTCTGGGTTCTCTAGTCCTTGCTTTGTAATGCAGTTATACCTAAGCGATCTTATTGCGAATAATTCCAACACCCGTGATCTCGGTTTCCATCATGTCGCCTGGCTTTAAGAATTCAGGCGGCTTTCTGCTGTAACCCACGCCAGAAGGCGTACCGGTTGCAATGATGTCGCCTGGTAATAAAGTCAAACTGCGCGATAGCTCAGCAATAATTACTGGGATCTTGAAATACATTTGCTTGTAGCTTGCATTTTGTTTTTGCACGCCATTGACGCGACAAATGATTCTGGTGTCGTCAAGATTTACGCCACCAGCAGTCACAATCCATGGCCCCATCGGTCCGTGACCATCCAAACTCTTGCCTTTAAACCACTGACCTGAGTGACGTTTTTGCTGAACATCACGTGCTGTCGTATCGTTATAGGCGGAATAGCCAAAAACATAATCCATCGCATTTTCTTCGGAGATGTTCTTGCCCTTCTTGCCAATCACAACAGCTAACTCAGCCTCCCAATCAATTGCTGTAGAGTAACTACCATCATAAGGAATGGAATCAAAAGGGCCATTCATTGTTTGCGTACCCTTGGTAAAGAGCACGGGCACCTTTGGATACTCTTTAACAGATTTATCCTCTCGATTCTGCAGCCCCTCTTCGAAGTGATCCAAATAGTTCCAACCAACGCAATAAATATTACTTTGTGGCTTCGGAATTGGTGATAACAAGATTACATTGTTCACGCTCACTAGATTTGATCCGCGATTTTTAAAAATAGTTGCCAACTCAACAAGGCCGCGGTTACCGGAAGCTGCTAATGAAATCATTGACGTTGGATCAAAGGAAAGTTCAACCTTCTGACGCTTTGCTTCTGCAGGAATATCGACGACGAGAGCATCATTAGTTACCAGACCCAATCTCGATGTTGCACCCATCTTTGGCAAATAATTAGCGACTCGTAATCCAGCTTTGCCAGTCATTGATGGAACTACGATTGTCTGCTGGTCACCAGGCGCTGCCATTGCACTAGAAATAAACATACCACTGACGGCCGCTGTAGCGCCTAGCTTTAGTGCATCTCTCCGATTTGTATCCACAAGCTCTCCTTTGATATTTTTATCTTTATTTTTAATACCTGTTTAATTGCTTGTTTATCTAAGCAATCTGACTTAAATAGTAATACCAAATTAAAAGTCTCGGGGAATTTTGGTAGTACTTCAGCAGGCAATCTCAATATTAGCTATGCTTTGCCTATGTACTTACCCTTGGCTAGACTGACCATCCTTATCTTCATCCTCTTGGGTCTATTGGCCTGCGAGCGTGAAACTTATACGAGCTGGAGTTGTCACTCAGCTACTGAGATGAAAATCTCCATGGTGCTTAGAAAAGCGCAGATGGAATTTAAGAATCTCAAGCTTGACTATTGCGGCAGCCTGGGTAATCAAAGCTACTTTGATGAAAAATGCCCACCAGTGATCCAAAATTCAAGCCATGTTTTTACCCCATCCTCTGGTGAGCTCATTACCAGGGAAGGTAACTATCAATGCAATGCTCTCTAAAACAGCCATGAATCCACTGAGCCCTAAGAAACTTTTACTGACTAAATGGACAGCAGTGAAACCGATTGCTAAACAGAAGCATTTCTTGGTAAGTAAAGTCATTCTTCCGGAGCCACCAAACGAAAAAATTGAGTTTGTTGAAATTGAGGCAGTCTATACAAAGAAGGTTTCGCTGATTGCCTGGCGCGACCTCACTAATAGCGAGCTATGGATACAGGGCTGGCAATAAAAAACCGCCCCAATATTTGAGGCGGTTTTGACTGTGAATAAAGTACTGCGTTAGCTCATTAGTCAGACTTTTTCTTGGATCCCGAAGATTTCTTGACCATATCGTCAATATTCTTTTCAGCAGCATCTGCAACTTCATTCACGATACGGCGACCTTCTTTGAACATCTTCTGTCCAGTGGTGGACATCTCATGAACCACTTTTGATAACTTGTCTGCCTGCGCAGGCATTTTATTTTCAGCATCCTCAAGCCAGGTTACCAATGAAGCGCGGACTTTCTCTAGGTGCTTTTCTGTCTCATCTGCAGCGCTATCACCAAGATCCTTTAAAACAGATTTAACTTTCTTTTGATAAGCAGCTGCGCGTTTAGCAGCCTCTTTAGCAGCCTCTTCCTGCAAGTCTTTTAGCTTTGCCAAATCATTCTTGGCAGCTGACTTGGCACTCTCTAGGGCATTTTTCATACCCCACTCCATCTCTGCAAGATGATGCTCGCTGAGCTTCTTCGCAGCCTCTAGCAGTGTATGCGAGTAATCAAACATTTCTTTAGCTTTTTCACGTTGCCATTTTTGCAATTCTTTTGCATCCATTTTTGAGCTCCTATTAATAAGGGTTTATGAAAGTCTTCACTTCAACTCTATACCGAAATTAGCAAACTGCCAATTTCCCCCTAATTTAAGGCATTAAAATGACATTATGACTGAAAGACAGACAATTTATGAGGCAATCGGTGGTATCGATCGAGTAGATGAGATCGTCGACCGCTTCTACGATTTAATGGCTCTAGAGCCTGAGTTTTCTGATTTGAGGGCTATGCACCCTCAAGATCTTTCCAGCTCTCGAGAAAAGCTGAAGTTCTTCCTAACCGGTTGGATGGGTGGCCCAGATGTCTATTCACCCAAATATGGCCAGCCCATGCTGAGAGCCAGACATCTCCCCTTTAAGATCGGCTTGATTGAACGCAATCAGTGGCTAGCTTGCATGTATCAAGCACTTCAAGAATGTGGCATTGAGGGTAATATTGCTAAGCAGTTAGAAGAGTCGCTCTTTAATACTGCTGACTGGATGAGAAATCAGGCAAATTAGTTAATCTAATTTAGCGCCTGCCTGCTTCACTACTTTTGCCCAGCGTGGCATTTCTGTAGCCAGAAATTTAGTAAATTGATCTGCGTTGAGATAGGCCGGATCAGCTCCTTGCTCAATCATTTTCTTTTGTATATCGGGAGACTCTAGCGTCTCTTTAAAAGCTTGACTTAATTTCATTGTGACATCTGCTGGCGTGCCTTTAGGCGCCAAAATTCCATAAAACCCAACCACCTCTAAATTCGCCACACCCGTTTCAATCACGGTAGGAGTATTTGGCAATGCGGGATTACGTTTGGCACTAGTAACCGCTAGCGCCTTTACCTTGCCTTGTTTGGCATAGTTTGCAGCTTGCGGAACTGACTCTGCCATAAATTGAACATGACCAGCAATTAAATCTGTGAATGCTGGTGCACTTCCCTTGAATGGGATATGTACCATGAAAATGCCAGTTTCACTTTTTAGCATTTCGGGAACAAGATGAGAAATTCCGCCATTACCAGCCGAACCATAGTTAATTTTTCCAGGATTGGCTTTAGCGTAAGCAACAAATTCTTTTAAAGAATTAGCCGTCACATCTTTATTCACAATCAAAGCCAAAGGTTGTTGCGCAGTTCTAGCAATCGGCTGAAAATCTTTGAGAGTATCGTATGGCGCCTTAGTATAGATAGCTGGATTAATCACCATTGTTCCAGTGTTGGCTAACAGAAGTGTGTACCCATCTGGTGGGGACTGCGCTACAAATTGTGCGCCGACCGTACCACCAGCACCAGCCTTGTAATCCACAATAACGGTTTGCCCTAAAGCAGATTGCAAGCGCTCAACTAAAAGACGAAGATGGGCGTCTAATGGACCGCCGGCTGGGAAACCAATGATGATCTTGATGGGTTTATCGGGATAGGCTGCTTGCGCATGAAAGGTCAGTGCCAGCATAACGCTGAGTAGTAATGTCTGGATCATTTTTACGGGCTTAAGCATAGAGTTCAGATATTAAATTTGCTTAGATACACTTTACATTAGGGCCACTAAAGAAATAGCAACTTATAGCGCTTGGGCACAGACAAAACCACTAGACCAAGCCCATTGAAAGTTATGACCGCCCAAGTGACCAGTAACATCAACACACTCGCCAATAAAAAATAGCCCGGGATGTGCACGTGACATCATGGTCTGGCCATCTAGATCTTTCGTATCTACACCACCTAACATTACCTCGGCCTTTTTCCAGCCCAAAGTACCAGCAGGCTTCACAGACCAATTGGTGAGCAACTCCTTCAATGCTTGGCGATCTTTCTTGGATACCTCAGCCCATTTACGACCACTGAGGTTTTTTTGTTCAGCAAAGGCTTTGGCTAAACGCTGCGGCAAAACAGAAGATAGTATGGTCTCAGCAAGTTTTAAACGATTGTCATCATCATTAAATAACGTATCACAATTAAATCCACCCTCCACCTCAACGGCACCGAGCCAGTCAATATGAATCGGTTCACCCTCAGCCCAATAGCTACTTGCCTGTAAAACTGCTGGGCCTGATAAGCCCTTGTGGGTCAAGAGTAAGTCTTCATTAAATCGGCAGGCACCATAACGATGGCCTTTTGAGCCCGAGGCAATTCTGACGGGAACGCTTAGGCCAGCTAGATCATTAAGATTGCCGAAGGTGTCTGCAGTAAACGATAGCGGCACCAAAGCTGGCCTTGGGTCTACTACCATAAGTCCAAATTGTTTTGCGATATCCAATGAGTAAGCAGTAGCGCCAATTGCTGGAACTGGCAAACCACCTGTAGCCATCACCACTGCCTTAGTTTTTTCAATTCCTGCATTGGTATGGACATTCCAGCCGGATGCATCTTGGGCAATAGACTCAACCGAAAGAGGATTACGGATACTGACCTTACCCTTAGCGCACCCTGACATCAACATCTCAATAATTTGCTTGGCAGAGTCATCACAAAAGAGTTGCCCCTGATGCTTCTCGTGATAAGCAATACCGTAGGTGCTTACTAGCTTGATAAATTCTGTTGATGGATATTTAGCAAGTGCACTTTTGACAAAATGGGGATTCAAAGAAAGAAAATTCGCCGGACTACTATGTACATTAGTAAAGTTACAGCGGCCACCGCCACTAATGCGGATCTTCTCACCCAATACCGGAGCATGATCAAGAACTAATACTTTTTTTCCTAGTTGACCTGCAACCCCGGCACAAAACAAGCCGGCTGCTCCTCCGCCAATGATGACGGCATCCCATGTCTTAGTCATGCTCTATTTAAAACGATCAATGATTTCAGAAGAAATATTGAGTTTTTCCATGTGATGCTTGGTATAGGCTTGCCGAAAGTTTTTTGTCATGGAGATCATGACCGAGGCAGTCCAGGCAAAAGCAAACATACCAGAGAAGGCAATAATGACCGCCAACATTTTCCAGCCTTCAGGCAGGATGTCTTCCATGAACCCCATAGCGGTATAAGTGCTACCGCTAAACAAAATACTTTGACCTAAGGCCGGGACTAGTTTGAAAGCATACAGAGCAATACCCCAAATAATTATTTCAGCGATATGCGTTAAAAACAAACAAAAAATGCTGATGTAGAAACTTAGACTAACTTCTGAATATTTCTTTTCAGCCAAATACAAAAAAGATTTAACTTCATATCGTTTGGCAATTTGCAGCAGTACAAGGCCATGAAAAATCATCACCAGCAATAGCATGACGGCACCCAGTAAGTAGCTGGGTAGATCTAGAGAGGAAGCGATACTGGCGTCTTGTGGAGTCATGATTAGGCTTTTACATATTTTACAGGCGAAGTGATTGCCTGGTTAGACTCTATCAACTTAATTGATAGTGATTTCTGATAATTGCCCAGGCCTGCTCTGCTGTCTCAGCAAAGTGGATCACCTTCATGTCACTCTCATCAATCACGCCAAATTCAATCATCTCCTGAAAATGGACCATCTGATTCCAAAACTCTTTACCCATCAGAATGACTGGAAAGCGCGTTACCTTTTTAGTCTGCATTAAGGTGAGTACCTCAAAGAGCTCATCAAAGGAGCCAAATCCGCCTGGGAATGCAACGATTGCTCTTGCCCGCAGCATGAAGTGCATCTTACGCAAAGCAAAATAGTGGAAACGAAAACTTAAACCTGGGCTGATATATGGATTAGGGTGCTGCTCTCGTGGCAAGCTAATGTTAAAGCCAATAGTTTTATCCCCCGCTTCAAATGCACCGCGATTAGCAGCCTCCATAATTCCCGGTCCGCCGCCAGTACAAATATGTAATTTATTAGAGCCCTCAGTCTGGATGTTGTTGTACTGGGCAACTATGGCACCAAACTCACGAGCAGATTCATAATAGCGAGAATGCAGTAAGGCTTTATCTGCTTTAGCTTTCTCATCAGCAGTCTGAGCGCCCTTTTCCATTTCCAAGGCTTTTTCATGACTAACAAAACGCGTGGAGCCAAAGACTGTGATGGTGTGATCAATGCCATGCTCGCTGAGAAGAATTTCTGGCTTTAACAACTCTAACTCGAAACGAATGCCAATCGTTTCTCTGCGCGCTAAAAATGCTTCGTCATCAAATGCAAACTTATAAGACTCTTCTGAACTCTCTTCAGAAATTTGATGAGGCTCAAGACTTAAAAAATCCGTAATGGTCTGAGCGTTATTAATGGGGAGTTTTGAACTCATATACTTACCTTAGGCATCAATGTCATGCCCATCTTACCCCTTACATTTATGGCAATAAGACCTATTCACCCAGCCCAAAACTTAGTATTAATACCTAAAAAAGCCTGCTATAGAGGTCCCTAGGGCTAGTTGGGATTTACCCCGGCTCGAACAAGGGTTAATATTGGGCTAATTTCAACCAAACTGAAGGAAAAGCAATGAGCAACCGTGCAATCATCATCATGGTACTGGTATTAATTAGTGCCACAGCCTATTTACTCATCAAAGGCGACGGCGACATTGATATGGGCGGCGAAAAGCATGGCGCAGAAGCAGCTCACATGGAGGACGCTAAGAAAGCAGCTGCTCCAGCAGCTCCTGCAGCGGCTCCGGCAGCTCCAGCAGCAGATGCTAAGAAGTAATTTTTTCTTCGGCTAAATCAAACCGCGGTCCGCCGCGGTTTTTTTATGCCAATAAATCCAATCAGGATCTGATCATTAGCCTAACAAGAGTAGGTATGCAAGCGTTCTGGGATGATGACGTTTTCCCAGCCCAATTCATCTCGGATACATTCAGCAAATACCGAGGAAGACTCGGGCTCACCATGAACAACAAAGACTGATTTAGGCGGAAGCTCAAATCCCTTCAGCCAATCTAGTAAGCCAGCCTGATCCGCATGGGCAGATAATCCTCCGATGGTGTGGATGGATGCCTTCACGAGCACCTCCTCACCAAATAAGCGTACCTTCTTAGCTTTATCCACTAGGCGTCTACCCAGACTTCCATACGCTTGAAATCCCGTAATGATGATAGCGTTTTGCTCGCGCGGTAGATTGCTGGCCAAATGATGGACAATGCGTCCGGCATCGCACATGCCACTTGCCGAGATAATGATGGCGCCGCCTTTGATTTTATTGAGCGCCATAGATTCCTCAACATCAGCAATAAATCGCAAATCGACAGATTCTGGATTGGCCTTGAACCATTCAAATGTTGTCTGAGACTGACTATCTAACTGTGAAAAGAAATGCTGAGTCAAATGGGTAGCAGCAGTTGCCATGGGTGAATCTACCCAAATACTTAAATGTGGCAGGCGTCCTCTTCTCACAAGATCAATCAATAAGAATAAAATTTCTTGTGTACGGCCAACTGCGAAAGCAGGCATAACAATATTGCCATGTGCAGTCATTGTCGATGAAATCACCTCCACTAATTCATCTTCAGTATCTTGCAAGCTACGGTGCTGGCGATCTCCATAAGTTGACTCAACGAGTAGCACATCAGCATTTGTAATGACGTCGGGGTCAGGCATCAGAACTTTGCCCTTCATCCCAATGTCTCCCGAAAAAACACAGCGCTTTTTCTGGGCATTATCTTCAGTGATATCTATAACGGCTATTGCCGACCCCAGAATATGCCCTGCATTGCGAAACTCTAATTGAATACCTGGGATCGCCTCAACCACTTGCCCATATTCCAAAACTGTAAATTGCGATAAAGCGAGATCTACCTCTTCACGAGAATATAAGGCTATGGGCATTTCCCCGCGCCACTTTCCAACTTTCTGCTTGCGCTCTGCTCTATCTACATCAGCACGCTGTAAATACGCGCTATCCGGTAGCAAAATTTTTAACAACTCAAAAGTGGCAGTAGTGCAATAAATAGGGCCGCTAAATCCCTGGGCGCACAAACGGGGCAATAAGCCGCTATGATCAATGTGTGCATGCGTCAGCACTATAAAATCAAGATCCTTGGGTCAAAATGGTAAGGGCTCTATATTTTTATTGGTAGCCTCTCGCCCACCCTGAAACATTCCATAGTCAACCATAAAGTGCCTCTGCCTCCCAGCAAGAGTCAGCTCTACAGAATGGCGTGAACCAGTCACCTCACCAGCAGCACCAAGAAATTGGATCTTCATATTTTCAGCATACTCTCTCTTACAATGAGTTCAAATACCCCAATCAGGGTGATACTACTAATATGACCTCATCACCATCAAAACTGGACACTTTTGGATTAGCAAAGCGCTTAAAACGCGGTGCTAGCGAACATAAAGGCAATGCAGGTAAAGCTCTTTTAATAGGCGGCGCACCAGGGATGGCAGGCGCCCTTTTGCTTGCTGGCAATGCCTGCCTGCATCTAGGTGCTGGCTGGACCATTCTAGAAATGTTAGACCCCGCATCCGCAAAAGCATACCCAGAGTCTCCTGAGCTGATGATTCGATTAGCAAGTACACAGATTGATAATGTCTTAGGAATTACTCAGCCTGATGTCATTGCGATTGGCCCAGGACTTGGTAAGTCCACTCTTGCCTCTAGATTACTCATTGGAGTACTTCAATATCCAAGCATCCCTTTAGTAATTGATGCAGATGCACTCAATCTGATTGCAGAATCGCAAGATCTTTTATCGGCATTACAAAATCGTAATCAACAATTTCCTGATCAGGTTGTGCTGACACCGCATCCAGGTGAGGCAGCCAAACTACTCGGTATTGCCACAGAGATCGTTCAATCTGATCGTGTAGCCGCTTTAGAAAAGTTAACTACACTGACGCAATGTATTGTTGTCCTAAAGGGTCAGCATACTTTAATTGGCTTGCCAAAATACCCTGCCCTGCAGTGCCAAGAAGGTAATCCAGGCATGGGCACCGGAGGCATGGGAGACGTTCTCACGGGAAGCATTGCCGCGATTGCAGCCCAGGGAGTTCGTCACCAACTCAGCCTATGGGAGGCTACGGGTATTGCTGTACAACTACATGCAGCAGCAGCTGACAGCCTAGTTAACCAAGGCGTTGGCCCGATTGGCTTAACACCCTCAGAAACTATCCTGGAGATGAGAAGCTTATTAAATAAGCTGCTATAAAGTCTTATGCAATCAGCAAGCGCAGCATATCACCATCGCCGCTACCTCTATGGCATCTTGATGGCCGGAGTTGGCTCAATGCTCTTCTCTGGAAAAGCTATTCTCATCAAACTTGCTTTTGGCTATGGCGCTAATTCAGAAACGCTTTTAGCCTTACGAATGCTCATGGCACTCCCCATGTTCTGGGCAATCTATTGGTGGGAGTCTCGCAGAAAAGCAATGAGTCCCCTGATATGGCCCGATCGATTGAAGTTATTTTTCTTGGGCTTTTTGGGTTACTTTCTATCGAGTTACTTAGACTTTCTTGGGCTGCAATATATCTCTGTTGGGCTTGAGAGAATTGTGCTGTACCTCACACCAACGATCGTGCTTCTCATATCGTATTTTGTCTTGCATAAAACGATCTCTCGTTTGCAGTGGTATGCACTAGCAGTGGGCTACCTTGGTGTGTTCATTGTCTTTATTCAGGATGCAAGCTCTACTGGCATGAGCGCATGGCTTGGCATGATCTTAGTATTTGGGAGCGCCTGCTCCTATGCAACCTATATGATTGGCTCGGGTGAAATGGTTCAGCGTATTGGCAGCGTGCGTCTAGTAGTCTATGCGAGCACCGCTTCTGCACTCCTTAGCTTAATACAGTCATCGCTTTACAACCCAAGCGCGATTTTCGAGCAAACCCAAGCAATTTATTGGTTAAGCCTGCTGAATGCCGGTCTTTGTACTGTGGTCCCGATGTTGCTGATTATGATGGCCATAAACCGTATTGGCTCACCGCTAGTAGCGCAAGCCGGAATATTAGGTCCAGTATCAACTATCTTTATGGGCTATTTTATTTTGTCAGAACCCATCACCTGGATTCAAATTAGTGGAATGAGTTTAGTGATTGCAGCAATGTGGTTGTTGGTGCGCAAAGACAGTCCGAGAAAAAAGTCGCCGAACTCTAGTGAACTCGATGACCTTGATAAAACAGAGCCCCTGAATTAATGAAAGGGTGAATGATTGCTAAGTGGCTGCATCTGTAGCGGACTTAGATTTCTTCTTTGACTTCTTCTTCGATTTTTTCTCGGCTTTCTTTTCTTTCTTGACTTTTTTCTGAGCTTTTTTCTCAGTAGCTCTATTTGCCGGAGCCTCTGTTGGAGCAGCTGCGGGTGTCGCTCCAGAGGATTGATCAGCAGCCATCACCGAAATTGGAGAAATGCCAATAGCTGCAGAAATAAGAGCGACCAGACACAAGCGGACAATACGAGCAATCATGGAGTTCTCCGGGATGGTTTATGGATAGCTTGATAATACTCAAAAATTTGCTCTAAATACTTCATTGTGGAGTAAAGCCACTCCCAATACATTAGTAAGGTAAAAAGAAAAAGGCCATCATCAGATGGCCTTGATTGAACGCGGAAAGCTATTACGCAGGTTGAGCTTCTGCCTCGGTGATCTTCTCCAAAGCTGCCGAGAGATGACCAAGTGTACGATCTACGTGGGCTAACTTCTCCAAGCCAAATAAGCCGATACGGAATGTACGGAAGTCTGGTCTTTCGTCGCACTGCAAAGGAACGCCTGCAGCAGTTTGTAAACCAAGCGCAATAAATTTCTTACCAGATTGAATATCTGGGTCTTTGGTGTAGCTCACCACTACGCCAGGAGCTTGGAACCCTTTAGCGGAAACAGAGTGATAGCCTTTGGATACCAATAAATCACGAACTTTAGTGCCCAACTCTACTTGCTTTGCCTTCAGAGCTGCAAAGCCTAATGACTGAGTTTCTTTCATGACATTGCGTAAAATCTTGAGCGCATCGGTAGGCATCGTCGTGTGGTACACATGACTACCCTTTTCATAGGCTTCCATAATCTGCATCCACTTCTTGAGATCCATCGAGAAGCTAGTGCTTTGAGTAGCATCAATACGCTCGCGCGCTCTATCACCAAGTGCGATCAATGCGCAGCATGGGGAGCTGCTCCAGCCTTTTTGCGGCGCTGTAATCACCACATCTACATTACAGGTCTTCATATCTACCCACATTGCACCTGAAGCGATGCAATCTAATACAAATAAACCATTTACAGAGCGGACGGCTTCACCAACTGCTTTGAGATAGTCATCTGGCAGGATGATACCTGCTGAGGTTTCTACGTGCGGCGCAAAAACTACTGCTGGTTTTTCTTTCTTGATGAAAGCTACTACCTCTTCAATCGGTGCTGGCGCAAATACACCCTGAGTAGATGCTTCCAACTGACGGCCTTTGATAACAGTAACGTCGTTCGTAATATTGGCTAGGTCAAAAATTTGTGTCCAACGGTAGCTAAACCAGCCATTACGTAGAACCAAACACTTTTGATTGTTGGCAAATTGACGGGCTACAGCCTCCATGCCAAATGTACCGCTACCAGGAACGATTACAGCAGAGCTCGCGTTATAAGCATCTTTGAGCACGCCTGAAATATCAACCATCACACGTTTGAACTCTTCAGACATGTGATTTAAGGAGCGGTCGGTGTAAACGACTGAGAACTCTAATAAACCGTCTGGATCAACGTTGGGGAGTAAACCTGGCATAGTAATTTCCTAGGAATTGTGTGATTAGCCCTAAATGATACTGATTTAGAGGCCTTTTTGGGCGATCCTCAAAAAACCGCATTGGGAAGGCCTTTTTTGAGCATTTACGGCTTTTTACGGCTGCTTTTTTCTCGAAGAAATGACAATCCCAATCACGATCAAGGCAAATGCCAGGCCATGAAAGAGCCTCGGTGGTTCACCCAGCATAGCGGCAGACAAGATTGCCGTGAATAAAGGAATGAAGTTGGCAAAGAAGGCGGCAACAGTAGGCCCTGCCCCATTCACACCTAATCCCCAACAACGATAAGCAATCAGCGAAGGGCCAACTGCGACAAAAAGAATGAGAGAAGCAGTCCAGAGATTGAGCTCTAAATATGCCTGACCAGCGGCCATCTCAAAAACGTCAAAGAATCCCGTCCACAATAAGCCCACAAAAACCTGCGCCATTAAAAACTCGGCCCAAGGCCACTGACGCTCAGTGCTCGCACCGGGTCGACTTAGCATCCAACTATAAAAAGCCCAGGTAATCGTGGCTAACATGATTAATAAGTCGCCGAGTACCATCTCCATTGAAAGCAAGGTCGATAAATCACCTCTCGTTAATACAATCGCCACACCAAGAAGCGAGACAACTGCACCAACCAACTGTAGTAGGCCAGGTTTAGTTTGATAAAAAAAGGCGCCAATCAGCAACATCCAGATAGGCATGCTGGCACCAATCAAGGTGACGTTGATGGCTGTTGAAGTTTCTAGTGCCAGATATAAAAGCACGTTGTAACTTCCAACACCAAATAAACCTAACAACACAAAGCGCTTCTTGTTTTGCCATAAAGCACTACTAGGAGCAAACACTCTCCAGCCCAATGGCAGCAACAGTAATGCCGCCAAACCCCAACGTACTAAGCTTAGGGTAATAGGAGAAACAGCTGCACTAGCCACCAAAACACGCCCAGCGATCGCATTACCAGCCCATAAAGCAGTGGCAATCAGTAAATAAGAGATGGTTGCGAGATTCAGTTGAGGCATGAAGGAGGTGATGGTTAGGGATTTAGGGTCCCAATCGAGGGATACCATAGCATTGTAGAAACAAATCCTTGGTATTGCTAAGATAGAGCTTAATTAGATAAATGTCTCATATAAAAGGCATTCAACAGAAGGATACATTGTGGCAATCATTACCAATATCGAAGACTTGCGGATACTCCACAAAAAACGCGCCCCCAAGATGTTCTATGACTATGCAGATTCAGGTTCTTGGACGGAATCTACCTATCGCGCTAATGAATCTGATTTTCAGAAGATCAAGTTGCGTCAGCGCGTTGCCGTTGATATGACCAACCGCACAACCAAAACAACCATGGTCGGTCAAGAAGTCACGATGCCAGTAGCGCTTGCACCAACCGGACTTACCGGGATGCAGCATGCTGATGGTGAAATTTTAGCTGCTAAAGCTGCAGAAAAATTTGGCGTCCCTTTTTGTTTATCCACTATGAGCATCTGCTCTATCGAAGATGTGGCAGAACGTACCACTAAACCATTTTGGTTTCAGCTCTATGTAATGAAAGATCGCGGTTTTATTGAGCGCTTGATTGAGCGCGCAAAAGCTGCGAAGTGCTCAGCCCTAGTTTTGACTCTCGACCTCCAAATTTTGGGTCAGCGTCATAAAGATCTCAAGAACGGCCTCTCGGCCCCTCCTAAGCTTACGATCACGAATATGATCAATATGGCCACTAAACCACGCTGGTGCCTTGGAATGGCGATGACACCTCGTAGAACCTTTCGCAATATTGTTGGGCACGCAACCGGCGTAGGAAATATGTCCTCCCTTTCTTCCTGGACTGCAGAACAATTTGATCCAGGATTAAGCTGGAGTGATGTGGAGTGGATTAAAAAACTATGGGGCGGAAAACTCATCATCAAGGGTATATTGGATGAGGACGATGCGCGCATGGCTGCAAACTCTGGGGCCGATGCCCTGATTGTTTCCAATCACGGCGGCCGTCAATTGGATGGCGCTGTCTCTAGCATTCAGGCTCTTCCAGGAATAGTGGAGGCTGTTGGCAAAGATATTGAAGTATGGATGGATGGCGGCATTCGATCTGGTCAAGATGTTCTAAAGGCATGGGCCTTAGGCGCTCGCGGCACTATGATTGGTCGACCATTTTTGTATGGCTTAGGCGCTATGGGTGAAGCTGGCGTTACCAAGTGCCTAGAAATTATTAAGAATGAATTGGATATCACAATGGCATTTACTGGCCATCGCGATATCCAGAATGTCACTAAAGATATTTTGTATCCAGGAACTTTTTAAATTAGCTCCATACTCAACAACCCTCTACTTGTTTTCGGAATTGCATTCCTAGTATTTGCATTTTGCGTTTGGTTTGGCAATACAGTCCTCAGCCGCTATCGGACCAAAGATACTGAAACCTCTGAAGATTTGGGAATCATCCAAACAGCCACATTAACTTTATTAGCACTTCTAATTGGCTTTACCTTTTCCATGGCAATTGATCGACATGACCTAAGGGAGACCCTGGAGGAAAGTGAAGCAAATGCGATTGGCACGGAATATTTGCGAGCAGACCTACTTCCCCCGAAGGCAAGCCAGGTTACCAAAGATTTACTCATGCAATACTTAGATCAACGTATTCTGTTCTATTCAAAACAAGAGCGCGAAAAAATCAAGGACATCCATCTAAAAACTGATCAACTACAGAATGATCTATGGAATGAGATTTTACCGACTGCTCGCAGCAACCAAACCGCAACGATTGCACTAGTGGTCTCGGGGATGAATGATGTTCTCAATTCGCAAGGCTATGTACAAGCTGCCTGGTGGAATCGTATTCCTGGTACCGCCTGGATCCTCATGGCGGCTATTGCCATCTGTGCCAACTTATTGGTTGGCTTTGGAGCGCGCAACTTTCAGAAGAATATTGCCCTCTTTATGATTTTCCCTTTTGTGATTGCTGTCTCGTTTTTCTTGATTGCAGACATTGATAGTCCTAGAGGTGGCGTTATTCGGATTGAGCCGCGAAACTTGATTACACTGAAGAACGTATTAAACACGCAGACCAAGACTGAAATCTCCTCCCCAGCCAGCAATTAAGCATCACCACAAAGGCGGTACATATGAAACGTGTAGTTGATGTCTTTAAGAACCGCGGTCGCGAGCTTGTCTGGACTTATGTGATCGACTTACAAAACGATGATCAATTTCATCCTGGCCAGCTCGACTTTGAAACTGAGGCTCTCAGGCTCTCCCAGGTCGATAAAAGAGGCGCCGCCAACGAACTCAGCGCTAAAGTTAGGCTAAATTAGTGGCGGGCTATCCCACATTAAACATACTGAAAACTACGGACTTGTTAGCTACCACAAATTGCTTGACGACTTTATGGCAACATTACACCTTGAAGAACGATTCACTTCCTTGCATGTTAAAGAAAGTTAAAGCGAATACTTAAGGGTTAATAGAATATGAAGCCGCTCTCTAAAAAAGCGAAGATGGCCGTTGGCTGGACAATTTTAATGACAGTTATAGGCACAGCAATGTTGCATCAATGGCAGTTCTTTGCCATGGGCTGTGCATCCATTGCTTTATTGCTAGTTGCCAATCACTACGATCTACTAAAAGATCCTGAAGATAAAAAATAAACCCCACTTCTAACAGCGGGGTTTATTGCGTCAAATCGAATTGACTTAAAGTGCTGGATAGTCCGTATACCCAGCTTCTTGACCCCCATAGAAAGTTGCGCGGTTATATGGATTCAGAGGAGCATTCAATTTGAAGCGCTCTACTAAATCAGGATTGGCAATATAAATGCGGCCATAGGCAACCGCATCAGCCAAGCCCTCCTCAAGC
>CAJEZV010000021.1 GCA_903995005.1 uncultured beta proteobacterium | reverse complement strand
GACCAATCAACAGCAAACTTACCTTTGAAATTACTCAGTACTGGATCAGAGGTTTGCTTGCCAGCGTCCATTGCCGCACGATAATCCTTGACCATCTGATCACCAGTACCTGCGGGCAGAATACCTTGGGCTTCTAGCTTATCCGCATACAGCTTGCGAGTGCCAGGATGGGCCGCAATAATTTTGTACATCAGCGGCTGAGTCATTGCTGGCGTATCTTGCTCGTTATGGCCGAGCTTTCTGAAGCAGACGATATCAACCGCTACATCTTTATGAAACTGAGTACGGAACTCAATGGCTAATTGGGTTGCTAGAACAACTGCTTCAGGATCATCACCATTCACATGCAGTACTGGAGCATCAATCACTTTCATGATGTCGGTACAGTACAAGCTGGAACGTAGGTCCCGTGGGTCAGAAGTTGTAAAGCCAATTTGGTTATTAATCACAATGTGCAACGTGCCACCGGTTGAGTAGCCACGAACCTCAGCCATTGCTAAAGTTTCTTGCATCACTCCTTGACCAGCAATCGCAGCGTCGCCATGAACTAATACGGGCAATACCTGTTCACCTAGTTGATCTCCACGACGATCCATACGAGCGCGCGCAGAACCCTCTACTACGGGATTCACAATCTCAAGATGGGATGGGTTAAATGCTAAAGAGACATGTACTGGACCAGCAGGTGTTGAAATATCACTAGAGAAACCTTGGTGATACTTTACGTCGCCAGCAGGCAAGGTCTCCGGACCTTTGTGCTCAAACTCAGCAAACAAGTCTTTTGGCATTTTGCCCAATGTATTGACCAAGACGTTGAGTCGGCCGCGATGGGCCATACCAATCACAATCTCTTGAACACCTTTAGCACCGGCCTCATGAATGACTTCATCCATACTGGCAATGAAGCTATCGCCACCCTCGAGAGAGAAGCGTTTTTGACCAACGTACTTAGCCTGCAGATAGCGCTCTAGGCCTTCAGCAGCCGTAACGCGATCTAAAATGTGGCGTTTTTTCTCTTGATTAAATTGGGGCTTTGAGCGAATCGACTCCAACTTCTCTTGCCACCACTTTTTAATCTTTTGATCGGTAATAAACATGTATTCGGCACCAATCGTGCCGCAATAGGTTTCACGCAATGCTTGCAATAAATCACGCAAGGTCATTTCGGTTTTACCGAAGAAGGTATTACTTGTATTGAAGACGATATCCATATCGCCATCAGTAAATCCATAGAAAGCGGGATCTAATTCAGGAATATCCTGGCGCTCAGTGCGCTTCAAAGGATCAATATTTGCCCAGCGATTGCCGACGTTACGATATGCGGCAATTAATTGCTGAACAGCAACGCGTTTACGTCCTAGCTCTGAGTCAGCTGAATCAGAAATTGTTCTGATAGGCCCTTGCTTAGCGCGCTCTGCAAAAGAAGCAACAATAGGAGCATGCGCAATATCGGCTCGAGAAGAACCATCCACAGCCGGGACTTGTTTTACGTTATCAAAATAAGCTCGCCAATGATCAGCTACAGAAGCAGGATCTTGCAAGTAGGATTCGTAGAGTTCCTCTACGTAGGGTGCGTTACCGCCAAAGAGATAAGAGTTATCTCTTGATTCCTGCATCATGATGCTCACCTTTCATCGGGTTTCCCGATTAAAAACTGTGGTTAAAACCATCCGTTACGCGGCTATACCGTTTCGCGAATTGATCTGTGCAAATACTCTTACTACAACAGTAATTTAACACGATTGACCACGGCTACATAAAGGGCTTTCCCTGATTTTTGAAAGTTTGAGCTTATTTCCCTCTGGGGATGAACTTAATAAGAACTTTCCTACCCTGCTTTCAAGATTTGCCGACAGATTCCCTGAGGTTTGATTTTTATTCTCTAAATCTTCAAATGAATTAATGAAATTAAGGGAAATATGAAAACCGTTACCCCAGATATGGAATATCTCAGCACCAGACAAAGCGCCAAGATTTTGCAGGTATCGCTTGGAACTGTGCAAAAAATGGTGGAATTAGGTGAGTTAATCGCCTGGAAGACCCGTGGCGGCCATAGAAGGATATTGGCAAGCTCTCTTGAACAACAACTTCAACGCAGAAAAAGAGCAATGCGACAAAAAACCAGCCAAAACTGCATTGCCATGGGGATATTCCGCCGAGCTGAAAATAGCCAGGACCTTCTGGAGTCTATTCAAGACTGGCAATTAAAAGTGGAAATGGAGGTGGCCATTGATAGCCTAGAGGGCCTAATGCGGGCAGTCTCGATTGCCCCTGACTTAATCTTTTTAGACGCCCTCATCCCGCCGGTAGAACAGGTTCACTTAATCCATTATCTTAGTAAAAACAAGGACACACAGCGTATTCCTATCCTAGTAGATGAAGGTTTTATGAAGCTTCATCCTGGCGTCGTGGCCCTTGCAGATGAGAACAAAGGCCATAGACCCCAGTTTACGGAAAACCTCGTTGAAGAGCTAGAAAATGGTCTGATTGAGCATAATCCCCTCATTATTGGATACCCAGCAACCAATATCGAAGAAGACCAATCCTGGCCCCAGGGAGGCCGACATGAGCTATTGGAACCAATCTTTATAGAGGCGCTAGCCAAAAAATGCGCCTAAAAGCAAGCTAACAATAAAAAAGGCCGCTCATGCGGCCTTTTTTAATATCAATCAAAGCAATAACTTAGATCAGGTAGTTGCCGCGATCTTTGCCATCAATCCACTTAGGAGCCTTGCCACGACCCGTCCAGGTCTCCCCTGTTGAAGGATTGCGGTATTTGGGGGCAACCTTGCCGCCAGAGCTCTTAACGCCCGCTTTACGGCTAAATAAATCGGAAGCACTTAAGCCATACTGTTCAATGATTGCCTTAGCCTTAACAATTCCATCGGCCTTTTCACGTGCAATCGCCTCTTTAATCTGTTTATCTAACTGCTCGCGCTGAGCCAATAAGTCTTTATAAGAAGACATCGATATTTTTCTCCGAATAATTGATTATTAAATAACTTAATTAAGCTATTTATTGCTTAATTATATATATAAAAATAATTGGGGAGTAAATATATTATTAACCTTTAATTTAAGGGTTAAAGGGGTCTTAAATTATATTAATCGATATAATTATTATAAATATTAATATCGATAATAGAAAATCTACTCGAAATACTACCTTCTGAGGGTAAAAGTGCCACTGGCTTTAGCCGTAATCTCGCCTGCGCCATTTAAAACTACTGCTTCACAGTAATTGACAGTTTTGCCAGCCTTTAAGACGTTACCCTCCACTACGATCTTGCCAGTACTGGGTCGCAAGAAACTCGTGGTCATATCAATCGTAATAACGCCTAGGGCATGCTTAGCTGCACTTCGTGCCGCTGCAGCCATCGCAAAATCCAGCAAAGTCATGATGAGGCCGCCATGGGCAACCTGAAAGCTATTTGTAAATTCTGGTTTTAGCTCAAGACTAATGCGTGATTTACCATCCTGAGCATATTCTGGGACAACGCCCAAATGATCCAGAAAAGGAATATCCAAACCAAAGAAACTGATTCGCTCATGTATGTGGGGTTTATGAATTGGTGTGCTCATCTTGGAGTCAATTAAAACACTAAAGATTGGTGGTCGGGGCGAGAGGATTTGAACCTCCGACCACATGCACCCCATGCATGTACGCTACCAGGCTGCGCTACGCCCCGACAAGAGACAAAATTGTATCAGTAACTATTTAGACAGAATTTGCAGAACCGCTTGCAATTCATCGCGCAGGCGGAGCTCACCGCGCACTTCATCGAGGCGATTTCTAGCGCCACTGATGGTAAAACCCTCTTCATACAGAAGCGCTCTGATTTTACGAATCAACACCACTTCATGGTGCTGGTAGTAGCGGCGATTGCCACGACGTTTCTGAGGGCTCAGCTGCGTAAACTCCTGCTCCCAGTAACGCAATACGTGTGAACGTACGCCACACAGCTCAGCAACTTCACCAATTGTGAAATAGCGCTTTGCCGGTATTGGGGGAAGTTGAGAGCTCGGCAGTGCCGAGCTAGCATCAAACTCGGTTTTCTCGAGCATGTGACTCCACTACATCTTTAAGCTTTTGACTTGCATGAAAAGTAACTACACGTCTTGCCGCTATCGGAATCATTTGGCCTGTTTTGGGATTTCGGCCAGGACGAGCCGATTTATTGCGCAACTGAAAATTACCAAAGCCAGAAATCTTTACTTCAACACCAGACTCAAGAGATTGACCAATACGATCAAAGAAAGCATCAATCATGTCTTTTGCTTCACGCTTGTTTAAACCAACCTGGTCAAAGAGCGCTTCTGATAGCTCATTCTTAGTAACCGTGTCGTTGTTCATTAATTCAGTCATTGCCAGTCTCTTCTGTAGCTTTTTTGATATTTACCTAATACTAAACCTAGCGCAGACGGGCCGCGCACTTTTTTTCTACGGCGCCCAATAAAGCAGCCATAACTGCATCAATTTGAGGGTCTTGCAGGGTTTCCTGCGAATTTAAGAGAGTGACTCGGAAAGCCAAACTCTTCTCATCATCAGCCATGCTGCTAGAACCTGCCTTAGGCCTGAACTCATCAAAGAGCTCGATAGTACGGACAAAATTCTGCTTGCTTGCTGCCATGGCATCTAATAAAGATTGTGCAGAAACATTTTGTTTCACTACCAAAGCTAAGTCACGCTGCACAGCCGGGAACTTACTCAACTCCTCTGGTTGCGGTAAACCCAAATCTCTAATGGAGTCTAAATCCAACTCAAAAAGAACAGGGGCCTGTGGCAACTCATAAGACTGTTGCAAACCGGGATGCAGTTCTCCAATCCAACCTACTGCAGTTTTTCCTGCAGCTGTTTTTAAAAAGATTTGCGCTGAACGACCTGGATGCAATGCTGGGTGTTGTGCAGCCTCGGTAACAAAATGGAGTGGATCTAAAACTCGCTCGAGATCACCCTTCACATCAAAGAAATCAGCCGCTCTATTGGCGCTTGCCCACTGCTCTGGAACAAACGCACCATAAGCTAAGCCACCCACTTTTTGGGGTTGATGAAAGCCTGCAACCTTACCAGGCTGCTCTTGCACGCTGGAATCACGCTGAAATACACGGCCAGCCTCAAATAAACGCACTCGACCTGCGCCACGATTTAGATTGGCCTTGAGGTTATTCAGTAAGCCACCCCATAAAGTACTGCGCATGACGCCATATTGACTAGCAATCGGATTGAGAACAGCAATAACATCTTTCTGCGCAACACCAGTAAGGCGCTTTTCACTTTCAAGATCGGTAAATCCGAAATTGACCGCTTCTTGATAACCCTGGAGAGCAAAACGCTGACGCAACAAATGAATGCCACGCTTAGCTTCTGCCTTTGCACTCATTTTTAATGATGCAACTGGAGGTATGTCTGGAATATTCTCAAAGCCATACATGCGTGCAACTTCTTCAATCAAGTCTTCTTCGATCTCAATATCAAAACGATAGCTTGGTGGTGTTACAACAAAAACATCACCTTCTTGCTTGAATTCAAAACCAAGACGCTTAAAGACATCAGCAACAATGTCATTGCTCAATGGAATGCCAATCACCTTTTCAGCTCTAGCCAAACGCATTTTCACTGTCTTACGCTCTGGTACGTTTAAAACCTGGTCATCCTCTGGACCTGCTTGACCGCCACATACCTCAAGAATGAGTGAAGACAGATACTCAAGGCAATTGACTGTATTTTGCGGATCGACGCCACGCTCAAAACGATGCGCTGCATCGGTACTGAAATTAAAACGGCGGGCACGACCCTGAATGGCTGAAGGCAACCAATAAGCTGCCTCTACATAAATATTTTGAGTGTCATCAGAAACAGCGCAGTGATTACCACCCATAATGCCTGCAAGGGCTACTGGACCAGATTGGTCAGCAACCACACCAGCATCCTGAATCTTCCCCGTAGAATCTGGGCCTTGCAAAGTCACTGTTTGGCCATTGAGTAACTCCAGAGTTTCCCCTGCTTTAGCCCAACGAACGGTGATATCGCCATTCAATTTATCAATGTCAAATACGTGGGTAGGCTGACCCATCTCTAACATCACATAGTTAGAAAGATCGACTAATGCAGAAATACTTCTTTGACCGGCATGACACAGGCGTTGAATAATCCAATCAGGTGTTTTTGCCTGTGGATTAATCCCACGAATCACGCGACCTGCAAAACGGCCACAGAGTTCTTTACTCTCTACTGTGACTTTACGTTTGTCTTGTATAGATACTGCTGGTGGATTCCATTTGGGAGCACAAAGTGCAGCTCCAGTAATTGCTGAGACTTCTCTTGCCATTCCTATCAGAGAGAGGCAATCTGCTTTATTAGGGGTTAACTTAATCACAAATATTTGATCGTCTAGATCAAGGTACTCACGAATATCTTTACCTACTGGAGCATCAACTGGCAGTTCTAAGATGCCTTCGTGATCATCGCCAAGACCAAGTTCGCGACCAGAGCACAACATGCCTTGGCTTTCTACGCCACGCAGCTTACCTACTTTGATCATGAATGGCTTACCACCTACTTCTGCTGGAGGTAATTCTGCGCCTACCAAGGCACAGGGGATTTTGATACCAGCACGGGCATTAGGCGCACCACAAACGATTTGTAATTCTTGGCCAGTACCAGCATCCACTTTGCAAACACGCAAACGATCGGCATCGGGATGTTGCTCGGCAGAAAGAATCTGCGCCACTACGATCTTAGTAAAGGCAGGAGCAACTGAATGCTGCTCTTCTACTTCTAAACCAGCCATCGTCATTGCATGGCCCAGTGCATCGCTATCTAGCGATGGGTTCACATACTGACGGAGCCAAGATTCAGAAAATTGCATAGCGCGATCTAAGATTTAAAAATATTGTTATGCAGGGAACTGCGCTAAGAAACGCAAATCGTTTTCAAAGAAGAGTCGTAAATCATCAACACCGTAACGCAACATGGTTAAGCGCTCTAAACCAGAGCCAAAGGCAAATCCTGTATAGCGCTCTGGGTCTATCCCCATATTGCGCAATACGTTTGGATGAACCTGCCCTGCTCCAGAGATTTCTAACCAGCGACCAGCAAGCTTACCGCTGCCAAAGGCCATATCAATCTCAGCAGAAGGCTCAGTGAACGGAAAATAGGATGGACGGAAACGCACTTGCAGCTCATTCGTTTCAAAAAAAGTTCTTAAGAAATCGGTATACACGCCCTTCAGATCAGCAAATGAAACACTCTCTGCAATCCACAAACCTTCAACCTGATGAAACATAGGTGAATGGGTGGCATCACTATCAACGCGATACGTTCTACCAGGTGCAATGACCTTAATTGGGGGCATTACATCAGCGTTGGCATATTTCTTGACATGCTCACTTGCATACCGAACCTGGATCGGACTGGTATGCGTACGCAATAACAAAGGCTTCTCATTGGAATCTTTGCCATCGATATAAAAAGTATCCTGCATCGAGCGCGCAGGATGATTCTCGGGACTATTTAAGGCAGTGAAATTAAACCAATCGGTTTCAATTTCAGGGCCATCAGCTACATCAAAACCAATAGAGCGGAAGATCTCTTCAACACGCTCCCAGGTACGCATCACAGGATGCAGGCTACCTACGGCCTGACCACGGCCAGGCATCGAAACATCAATAGACTCTGCTGCAAGACGTTGCATTAATACGGCATCCGCCAAAGCTTGGCGACGCTCTTGTAATGCAGCTTCTACTTGGGTTTTGATTTGATTAATTTGGGCGCCAGCACTCTTACGCTCCTCAGGCGACATTCCACCAAGCGCCTTTAGACGCTCAGTGAGAACACCTGATTTACCGAGATACTTGGCTTTCGCGTCCTCCAGAGCTGCCGCATCGGCAGCTCCGAGGAAATCACGTTTAGCATCCTCGACAATTTGGTCGAGAGAAACCATTGCAGCTTAGTTTTTTAGAAACTAAGAATTAAGCTGCAGCGTTTACTACGGATTTAATCCGAGTAACCAAAGCGGCAAAAGCCGGTTTGTCAGCAATGGCCATATCAGAAAGAACTTTACGATCGAGATCGATAGATGCTTTCTTCATACCATTCATGAATACGCTATAGGTCATGTCATGCTCACGTACAGCCGCGTTTATACGAGCAATCCACAAAGCGCGGAATACACGTTTCTTATTGCGACGGTCACGATATGCATATTGACCAGCACGCATAACCGCTTGCTTAGCGATACGGAATACGTTCTTACGACGACCGCGGTAACCTGTTGCGGCATCAGTGATTTTTTTATGACGGGCTCTTGCTGTAACCCCACGTTTGACTCTTGGCATTGAATTCTCCTAATCTAGTCTGAGGTTAAGCGTAAGGAAGCATGGAGCGAATTGACTTAACGTCAGCTTTCGCAACTTCAGTGGAACCACGCAAATGACGCTTGTTCTTTGTGGTCTTCTTGGTGAGGATGTGGCGTTTGAAAGCCTGACCTCGTTTAATCGTTCCGCCTGCGCGAACCGTGAAGCGCTTCTTAGCGCTACTCTTGCTCTTCATCTTGGGCATAAAGCACCCCTTCATTTACTTGTGCAACATAGGTGGTAACCGACGGTTACTCTTCCTGTACCCAGAAGCACTTCAAACTGCCAGCACTTTTCAGTGCCTCCCTACAAAAGAACCGGGTAGAACCTAGTTACTTAGCCTTACGAATGGGGGCCAATACCATCACCATCTGGCGGCCTTCCATTTTTGGAAACTGTTCAACTTGGCCATGCTCTTGCAAATCCAACTTCAAACGTTCCAACATTCTTGCTCCGATTTCTTGGTGGGCCATTTCACGACCCCGAAACCGCAACGTAATCTTTGTCTTATCGCCATCTTCCAAAAAGCGGATTAGATTGCGTAGCTTTACACCATAGTCACCATCATCTGTGCCGGGACGGAATTTCACTTCCTTCACCTGAATCACTTTTTGCTTCAGCTTGGCTTCATGCTGACGCTTGGCTTCTTGGTATTTGAATTTGCCGAAGTCCATGATGCGGACTACAGGTGGTTCAGCTGTCGGAGCAATTTCAACCAGATCGGTCTCTTTCTCTTCTGCTGCAGCCAAGGCTTCACTCAACTTAACTACACCGATGGGCTCTCCATCAATTCCAATCAAACGCACTTCAGGAGCAGTAATTTCCCGGTTAATGCGCTGCAATTTTTCAGTAGCGATCTTCTTAATTCCTTTAAAAAAACAATAAAAACCGCTCTACCCCTAGCTAGGCTCGGGTCCGACTTTCTGGGATATATCCTGCTGGAGTCGGGCAACGAAAGCATCAAGAGGCATTACGCCTAAATCCACTCCGCCACGGGCACGAACGGCCACCTTATTACTTTCAGACTCTTTATCACCTACAACTAGCAAAAATGGGATCTTCTGTAATGCGTGCTCGCGTATTTTATACGTAATTTTCTCATTCCGCAAATCGGATTCGACTCTAAACCCTTGTTTTTTCAGCGATTGCTGTACTTGTTGTGCATATGCAGCAGAATTTCCAGAGATATTGAGGACCACTGCCTGGGTAGGAGCAAGCCAAACCGGCATGTTTCCAGCGTGGTTTTCGATCAAAATGCCGATAAAACGCTCTAAAGAGCCCACAATTGCCCTGTGGAGCATGACCGGGGTCTTACGACTATTGTCCTCAGCCACATATTCAGCACCTAAGCGGGCCGGCATCGAGAAATCCACCTGAATCGTGCCACACTGCCAAGTACGTCCAATGGAGTCTTTCAGGTGATATTCGATCTTAGGGCCATAAAAAGCACCCTCACCTGGCAATTCTTCCCATTCTTGGCCGGAAGCCTTCAAAGCACCTCGAAGAGCCTCTTCCGCTTTATCCCAAATCGCATCGTCACCAACGCGTTTTGCAGGACGTAAGGCAAGCTTCACAGCAACTTCAGTAAAGCCAAAATCTTGGTATACGGCGCGGACCGCTTTATCAAAGTTGGCTACTTCAGACTGAATCTGATCTTCAGTACAGAAAATATGTCCATCATCTTGTGTAAAACCCCGCACGCGCATTAAGCCATGTAATGCACCAGATGGTTCGTTACGATGGCATTGCCCAAACTCACCGAAGCGTAATGGCAACTCACGATAACTATGCAAACCAGAGTTATAAATCTGTACGTGTCCAGGACAGTTCATCGGCTTTAATGCATATGCACGATTCTCCGACTCAGTCGTGAACATGTTTTCTTTGTAGTTTTCCCAGTGGCCGGATTTTTCCCAAAGTGCACGATCCAAAATTTGGGGAGCTTTGACTTCTTGGTAACCCTCTTGCTGATACACGCGCCGCATGTATTGCTCAACCTCTTGCCAAATTGACCATCCTTTTGGATGCCAGAAAATTAAACCAGGTGCCTCTTCCTGGAAGTGGAATAAATCAAGTTGCTTACCTAAGCGACGATGATCGCGCTTCTCAGACTCCTCAAGCATATGCAAATAGGCATCTTGATCTTCTTTACGCAACCAAGCCGTACCGTAAATACGCTGCAACATCTCATTCTTGCTATCGCCACGCCAGTAAGCACCAGCAAGCTTCATCAGCTTAAATACCTTGAGCTTACCGGTAGAAGGTACGTGGGGGCCACGACATAAATCAGTGAACTTGCCTTCTGCATATAAAGACACATCCTCGCCCTGCGGAATAGCAGCAATCAATTCTGCTTTGTACTTCTCGCCCTGATCTTTAAAAAATTGAACAGCCTGATCTCGTGGCATCACGGTACGAACGACTGGCTCATCTTTTTTAGCGAGCTCCGTCATTTTCTTTTCAAGGGCGACCAAGTCATCTGGCGTGAATGGACGGTGATAGGAGAAGTCGTAGTAAAAGCCATTCTCGACCACTGGACCAATGGTGACTTGTGCTTCTGGAAATAATTCTTTGACAGCGTATGCTAATAAATGCGCTGTAGAGTGACGCACGATCTCGAGCGCCTCAGGACTCTTGTCAGTAATGATGGCGAGTTGACTATCTTTGTCGATGACAAAACTGGTATCAACCATCTTGCCATCAACGATGCCACCTAGGGCTGCTTTAGCAAGGCCACTACCAATACTTTGAGCAACATCCGCTACGCGAACTGGGGCCTCAAACTCACGTTTTGATCCATCGGGCAGAGTAACTACAAGCATGATGACTCCATCTTATTTACTGAACTTCCGTTTTACTACTATGACCTAAAAATAAAGCGCGGCAGCTTATGGGCATCCGCGCCTTGGGTTTCCCCATTGGGTCTTATTCGTTGGTAGGCTCGATTGGACTCGAACCAACGACCCCCACCATGTCAAGGTGGTGCTCTAACCAGCTGAGCTACGAGCCTATATAGCCATAGAGTTTATCACCGGCGGCGTACTTGGGTGACCCCTTTAACCTCTTCTAGGCTATTTTGAACAAGGCGCAATACTTCAGAATCCTTTACCTCGACTGTTAAAAGGATCTGAGCCAGGCCCTTTTTAGCGGATTTACGGAGATCAATGACATGCACCCCCTGCCGCGTCAGAATTTCAAAGAGTTCGCGCATGAGATCTTGTCGATCTAGGCCAGTCACCACCAAATCAGCTGGAAACACCCGCTTTTGATCATTGTCTGTGGCTAAGTTGGTATTAGCAGTCCACGCAGTCTGAATCACTCTTTCTGGAGCTCTCTCCAAAAGACCTCTAAAAGTCTTGCAAGAGCGTCGATGAATCGAGACTCCTCTACCTTGAGTAACAAAACCTGCGATGGAATCTGGAGGTACAGGTCGGCAACAACGTGCCAACTGTGTCAACAAAGAATCTACGCCAACTACTAAGACATCGCCACTTTGCCCACTCTTACGAGTGCTATTGCGGAGAACAATTTCTGGTGCGGGAGCTTTTTCTTCGGTGCTGACCTCTGTTTTATTCTCTACAGGTTTTGCGGCAAGCCCTGTCTCCTCGTCATCAAGCGCATTGAACCAAGCGCGCACTCTAGATCTCGCTCTGTGTGAGCGTAAGTAGTTCTTATCAGGACTAATCCAATCTCGTGAAGGGCCGCCATGCTTTACGGCAATGATCTCAATAGTCTGACCATTTTGTAATGAAGTCCCCAAAGGCACCATCGCACCATCTACTCGCGCACCTCTACAACGATGCCCGAGGCTGGTATGCACTGCATAGGCAAAGTCAACTGGAGTTGAGCCCTTCTCTAGTGAAATCACCTTACCCAGTGGCGTAAGTACATAGATGTGATCATCGATCTCATGATGCTTAAGCTGCTCCCAAGCATCTTCCTTCCAGGAGATCAATTGTCTTGCCCAAGCAATCTGCCGCTCATAAGCAACCTCAGCGCTATGCGTACCTTGCTGATGGGTAGAGCTAGGCTTATTTGTTTTGGTGGGGCTGGGTGGTGTAGCCATCCCAATATAGGCGCCCTCTTTGTAGCGCCAATGCGCTGCTAAACCATATTCAGCCTGTTGATGCATTTCTTGTGTACGCACCTGAATTTCAAAAGCTGTGCCGTCTTCATTCATCACCACGGTGTGCAGTGATTGATAGCCGTTAGGCTTAGGGCGTGCAATGTAGTCATCAAACTCACGTGGCACTGGTTGCCATACGTTATGGACGATACCTAAGACCGCATAGCAAGATTTGACATCCGCCACTAGAACACGAAACGCCCTCACATCATAAAGATCAGCAAAGTCGAGGGACTTGCCTTGCATCTTTTTCCAGATGCTATAGATATGTTTTGGTCTACCTAGAACCTCACCATCAATCTGCGCCGTCTTCAGCTCGTCTTGAAGCTGTAAAACAATGCGATCAATAAATGATTGACGCTCAATTCGTTTGGCATCTAGCATTTTGGCGATATCACGATAAGTATCTGGGGACATGGCTCTAAATGCCAAGTCCTCCATCTCCCACTTCATCTGCCAGATACCCAGACGATTTGCCAAGGAAGCATCAATATTAAGAATCTCTTGCGCCCAAGCTGCAGACATGGTCATTTTTTCATGTGCAACCCAACGCAGGGTTTGTAGACGCGAAGCAAGATAGATCAAGACAACCCGCAAATCATCACCAAATGCCAAAAGCATCTTGCGCAACATCTCTTCTTGGCCGGTAACACTTAAACCGCCATCATCACGAACCAGTTTTCCCTGAGCCTGGCGTAAGCCTCGATAACCAATTAAGAGCTTTGCAGGTTCTTCGCCAATGAATTTACTGAGAGCATCTTTGCCATGCGCGCGAGCAATATTGCTTGCAGCCGTTAATGTCGCGTCATCCAAGTTAAGTGTTCGAAGTATTTGTAAAACGCCAGCAGCATGAGATTCTGCTGGCTCGCCATACCAAGCATCTGTGAATAATGCATTTGTAGATTTGTTAGAAGCATTTGCCATTGGCAACCAAGACTTAACTGAAGAATTCTTTTGCTAACGCTATTTGTTCTTTTTTCACAAATGCAGGTGCATGACCTACATTTGGAATCTCAATGCTACGCGCATAAGGGTTCACTTTGCACATCTCGGTAACAGTAGCTGCAGAAAGCAAGTCAGACTCTGCGCCACGCACAATCAGCATCGGAATATGGATCTGCTTAAATGCATGCCACATTGCCACTTCGCCGGCTTTCGCCATAATGGGATTCACCGAAGCAAATGGCACAGATATATTGGGGTCATAATGCATGATCCACAAGCCATTACGCTCAATTAGCATAGGGCCGTTATAGGTCTCCCACTCCTCAGGAGTGTGCTCACCAAAGGTAGAGCAAATTACGTTCAGTCTATTTAGAGCCTCGCTACGATTGGTAAATGAAAATGGCTGGCCAACATAGGAACCTAAACGTTTAATGGCGTCAGATTCAATTTTGGGGCCTACATCATTAATCAACATTTTTCGGATTGGGGAGTTTGGCATAGCTGCATACACCATACCAATCAGGCCGCCCATCGAAGTTCCAAACCAATCAATGTGAGCTACACCAAGTGTTTTGATGAGCTGAGCAATATCAGCTACATACTGAGGTACGGCATATTGTATTGGGTTGCTGAGACGATCTGAATCTCCTCTGCCAACAATATCAGGGCAAACAACGTAATAGTCTTGACACATCACTTCAGCAAGCGTCTTAAAGTCGCTACCGCGTCTGGTTAAGCCATGTACACAGAGCAAGACTTTTGGATTCCTGGGATTACCCCAAGCGTGATAAGCCATGCGATGGGCACTCTCACCATCGGCGCACTGTACATAAAAAGTATCGCCCTGGTGCATCACTGGTGACGAATAAATGTCATCCTGCAAGTTCTCATCATGAGTATGCTCATCAAGCCCACCAAATATCTCGGGCTGCAAGGTCACATGGTCAATACCATGCTTATCCAAAAGCATCTCATTAATACGAGACATGATTTCAGGCCATTCTTGAATTTCAGCAATTTCAATGTGACCAATCAAGGCTGGAAAACTGGGGGTCATCTCCCAAACATGGAGGTCATGCACTGCTAGCACGCCAGGGACACCTCTTAAGTCTTTACCCACCTGCAAATAATCAATGTGCAATGGCACACCTTCCATGAGGAAGTGGTATGACTCACCCAAAATAGAAATCGTTGATTTGAGAATCAAGAGTGATACCAGAATGGAAAGAATCGCGTCGATTGGCATCCAACCAGTCAACTGGATCACAATGCCGGCAATTAAGGCTGCAATAGATCCGAGCAAATCACCCATCACATGAACGAGTGCTGCACGGGTATTCACACTTTTCTTATCGCGCGAGAGCACCCAAGCAACGATGAGATTCATGGCGAGGCCAATGGCTGCCACAACGGTAACAGTAAGGCCATCAACTTTATGAGGATCGTAGAAGCGCGTAATCGCCTCATAAACAATCCAAACAACTAGAGCAAGCATTACTAAGCTATTTACAAAAGCAGCTAGCGCCTCTGCCCTGCCAAATCCAAAGGAATGTTTGGCTGATGGTGGGCGGCGAGAAATAATTTGCGCTAGCAATGCCAAACCTAAGGCAGCAGCATCAGTCACCATATGACCGGCATCAGAAATCAATGCTAAGGAATTTGCAAAGTAGGCTGCAGCACCCTCTACACCAGAAAACCCTAGCGTGAGAACTAAGGCAATGAGCAATAGATTTTGATTGGAAACTTGTTTGCTATGAGTGTGCTTAGCGTCACCCCGCTTGTGAGCGTGCAGAGAGTGATTATCTGTCGCGCTCATCGCGCTTGGTTTTGAAGATGAATTAGGATCAACCATGGTGATCCCATTATTTCATTCATCCAAGGGAATTGCTCAAAAACCCGAGGTATCAACGGGGGCACCTGTTTTGGCGATCACTTCTTCTTTGGTCACACCAGGAGCCAATTCAACCAAGTTCAAACCAGAACGAGTGATATCTAGAACGCAAAGATCGGTAATGATCTGGCTGATTACACCTACACCGGTTAATGGCAATGTGCACTTAGGCAAAATCTTGAGCTCTTCTGAGCCATCTTTCTTTTTGGCAACGTGCTCCATCAAGACAACGACATGTTTTACACCTGCAACTAAATCCATTGCACCGCCCATGCCCTTCACCATTTTTCCTGGAATCATCCAGTTGGCCAAGTCGCCGAACTCGCTCACTTGCATTGCACCCAGAATTGCAATATTGATTTTGCCGCCACGAATCATGCCAAATGAATCAGCAGAAGAAAAAATCGATGAACCAGGCAAGGTCGTAATCGTTTGCTTGCCTGCATTGATTAAGTCTGCATCAATCGTTTCCTCAGTTGGAAATGGGCCAATACCCAACAAACCATTTTCTGATTGCAGCCAGACTTCCATATCTTTTGGCACATGGTTTGCCACTAGGGTTGGCATTCCAATTCCGAGGTTTACGTAGTAACCGTCTTTTAATTCCTTAGCAGCACGTGCTGCCATTTCATCTCTAGTCCAAGGCATATCAATCTTCCTAAATATTCTGTTCTGTTGCTCTTCTGTGTATGGTTATTAAGCTGCTGCAGTCAATGTGCGTTGCTCAATACGCTTCTCAGGGGTTTTGTGCAGCACCAAGCGGTGCACATAAATACCTGGGGTATGAATTTCATCTGGATGCAGTTGGCCGTTTTCAACAATCTCTTCAACCTCTGCCACTGTGATCTTGCCAGCCATTGCTACCACTGGATTGAAGTTACGTGCGGTGTAGCGGTATACCAAGTTACCAGACTTATCTGCTTTCCAAGCCTTCACCAAGGAGATGTCCGAAATAATGGAGCGCTCCATAATGTATTTCTCACCATCGAATTCTTTTACTTCCTTGCCCTCAGCAACCAAAGTACCAACTCCAGTTTTTGTATAAAAGGCAGGAATACCACAACCACCAGCGCGTAATTTTTCTGCCAAAGTGCCTTGAGGTGTGAATTCCAACTCTAGCTCACCTGCTAAAAACTGACGTTCAAATTCTTTATTCTCACCAACATAAGAGGCAACCATCTTTTTCACTTGGCGAGAGTTCAGCAAGAGGCCTAAACCGAATCCGTCAACACCTGCATTATTGGCAATCGCAGTCAAATTCTGTGCGCCCAAATCTTTGACCGCCTGAATGAGTGCTTCTGGAATACCGCACAGACCAAAACCACCAACAGCTATTTTTTGTCCGTCTTTTAAGATATCCCTCAAGGCATCGACTGCCGATGGGTAGGTTTTATTCATAACTTTGTCCTAATATTGCCAAAATGAGTAAAAAAGTAATCATAACGCCTCAGCGTCTTAAGCTTAGGCAGCCTAGCTACTACCTATGCACTAATTTGGTTTTTCTCTATTCGAACTAAACTAATGGGGCTGAAAAGCCTATTTTGAAGAAATTCCGGAGAATTTGAATGAATGCTGCAGAACTGCTAGAGCAATTTGGACCCAGAGAGTCCATGGACTATGACCTAGTCATAGTTGGCGGTGGTCCAGCTGGTCTATCGGCAGCGATTAAAGCCAAACAATTGGCCAATGCTACTGGCAAGGATATTAGCGTCTGCGTTCTGGAAAAAGGTTCAGAAATCGGTGCACATATTTTGTCTGGCGCTGTCATGGATCCAAAAGCACTTACTGAACTCTTTCCTGACTGGAAAGAAATGGGTGCCCCACTTGAAACCGAGGTCGCCCAAGATCAATTTCTATTCTTAACCTCCGATAACTCTTATCAAGTTCCGAACTGGATGTTGCCCCACTGCTTTAAAAATGAAGGTAACTATATTGTTAGTCTTGCTAACGTAACGCGCTGGTTAGGACAACAAGCTGAGAATCTTGGTGTTGAAATTTTCCCCGGCTTTCCAGCTGCTGAAATTTTGTATAACGAACAAGGCTCAGTCTGTGGCGTTATTACCGGCGCAATGGGTTTAGACAAAGAAGGTAAACCTACTGATCAGTTCCAGCTTGGCATGGAATTGCGTGCGAAGTACACGCTGTTTGCTGAAGGCGCTCGTGGTCATCTCGGTAAACAGCTGATTGCGAAGTTTGCCTTAGATCAGGATGCAGACCCACAAAGCTATGGCATTGGCATTAAAGAACTATGGGAAGTCGAATCCTCTAAGAGCAAGCCGGGGTTGGTTGTTCATACTGCTGGCTGGCCCTTAGAAAGTGATACCTATGGCGGCTCATTTCTCTACCACTTAGGGGATAACAAGGTTGCTGTTGGTCTAGTGGTGGGTCTCTCTTATAAGAACCCTTATCTCTCCCCTTTTGAAGAATTCCAGCGCTATAAATTGCACCCCAAAATTCGTGAAACATTCGAAGGCGGTAAACGCATTGCTTATGGTGCACGTGCGCTCACTGCTGGCGGTTTAAATAGTCTGCCAAAGACAGTATTTCCTGGTGGCGCACTCATTGGTTGTGATGCGGGCTTCTTAAATGCCTCCCGAATTAAAGGCAGTCATGCGGCCATTAAGACTGGCATGCTCGCCGCAGAAGCAGTCGTTTCTGCCTTAAATGAAAATCGTTCTGCCGATATTTTGTCTGCTTACCCAACAGCATTTCAAAATAGCTGGCTTCATACCGAACTCAATCAAGCACGTAACTTCAAGTCTTGGATGTCTAAAGGGCTCTACCTTGGCACCTTGATGGTTGGCTTAGAGCAAAAACTCTTAGGCGGCAATGTGCCTTGGACCGTGCATCTCAAGCATGCTGATCATGAGTGTTTAGAGCCTGCTGCAAAACATCGGCCAATTGATTATCCAAAACCAGATGGCAAGATCACCTTTGATCGCCTCTCTTCGGTGTTTATCTCCAACACCAACCATGCCGAAAATCAACCAGTGCATTTAACTCTGAAGAATGATTCCGTTCCGGTTGATATAAACCTGAAGACTTATGCTGGACCTGAGCAATGCTATTGTCCTGCAGGTGTTTATGAATATATCGAGACTGATGGCAAACCCCGCCTGCAGATCAATTCACAGAATTGTGTCCACTGCAAAACTTGCGATATTAAAGACCCCAGCCAAAACATCATCTGGATTACACCAGAGGGTGGAGGTGGCCCTAACTACACCTCAATGTAAATATGATGATCCTACACACTATGCTTCGCGTCGGCGATTTAAATCGTTCGATTCATTTCTACACCAAAGTACTGGGCATGAATTTGCTGCGTACGACCGAGCGTCCTGAGCAAAAGTACTCTCTGGCTTTTGTTGGCTATGGCAAAGGCAATGCAGACGGCCAAGCGGAGATTGAGCTCACCTATAACCACGGGGT
>CAJEZV010000020.1 GCA_903995005.1 uncultured beta proteobacterium | reverse complement strand
GGAGAGCACTAAAGTTTTGGCGGCATCCACATTTTCAGTACGACGAAATTCCTGCGCAAGATGCAACTCTTCTGCAGCGCTCAGCATTGGTACGCGATTCACGTACGCAATGTATGAATCAAGAGTGCCAACCCCAAGGGATGGCAACATCGGAAATGCAGACGCCGCCGCAGTCTGCGCGACGGGCAGTCTTTGCATATTCGGATTGTCGGATTTCTTTTGAACCATTTTTTAGTAAATATGAGGTGTTTGTAGAACTCTATTTTAGCACTCCTGTCAAGAGAGTGCTAATGGTTTATAGAGTCTGTAAATATCTGATTTAATTGAATAATTCTGAGGAATACTGCTTGGCTGTGAATGGCGCTAAATCATCAATCCCCTCACCTTTGCCTAGGGCCAATATGGCAGGTTTTGGCCCTTCTTGTAGGGTGTGCGCCAGAGCACAGATAACGCCACCCTTAGCGGTGCCATCGAGCTTGGTAACAATGATTCCCGTGAGACCTAAGGCTGTATGAAAGGCTCTTACTTGGCTTAAGCCATTCTGGCCAGTATTGCCATCAAGTATGAGCAAAGTATGGTGTGGTGCGCCAGGAAGAGCCTTGCCAATGACCCGTTTGACCTTCTTGAGTTCTTCCATGAGGTGGTCTTGAGTAGCAAGACGTCCAGCGGTATCAATAATCAAGATATCGCTTTTGCGAGAGATCGCTGAATGGATAGCGTCATGAGCAACGGCAGCAGCATCACCACCTTCTTGAGTAATCACGTCCACTTGATTGCGGCTACCCCATTCTTGCAATTGATTGCGTGCGGCAGCTCTAAAGGTATCTCCTGCAGCCAGGAGAACGGATTTGCCCTGAGACTGAAAAAGCCTGCAAAGCTTGCCAATAGTTGTTGTCTTACCGGCACCATTTACCCCTACTACCAACCATACCTCTGGGATATTGATCTGCTTGGATTCAAAGAGGGGATTTGGGGAGGGCTCTAATACTTTTAGTAGTTCGCCGACTTCATCAATCAGAAGTGCTTGTAGCTCTTCAGAACTAGAGGCTTTTTCTGATTTAGCTGCCTTACGAAGCTTACTCATCAATTGTTGGGTCGTAGGTAGGCCCACATCACTTTGAATCAGTGATTCTTCTAAAGTATCAAACCAAGCCTCATCAGTTTTGCTTAATTTGAAAAGGGATCCGAGGGTTTTACGTAAGCCGAACATAATCGATACAATTTAAACCTTGCATCTTATCAATTTAATTCTTGGGATATGGTGATTTAGCAGATGCGTTCCAATTTACTCCGATTTTCCTTTTTCTTTCTTCTGTTTGCTCAATTATCTTGGGCTGCCAGCAGTAGTTCTACTGATACACATGAATTCATGCTGAACAATGGATTAAAGCTTATTGTTCGAGAGGATCATCGCGCGCCTACTGTTGCCCATATGGTTTGGTATCGGGCAGGCTCGATGGATGAGGTCAACGGTAAGACTGGTGTGGCCCATGTACTTGAACATATGATGTTTAAGGGCACTCATAAAGTGAAGGCGGGAGAGTTCTCTAAATTGGTTGCTGCCGTTGGCGGGCGCGAGAATGCATTTACTTCACGTGACTACACAGCTTATTTTCAGCAAGTTGAAAAGTCGAAGTTAGATGAAGTGATTAGGCTTGAGGCAGACCGCATGTCTAATCTCAATTTCGATGATGCAGAGTTCTTAAAAGAAATTCAGGTGGTAATGGAAGAGCGCCGTTTACGCACCGAAGATAATCCTAGTAGTCTCTTAAATGAATCGCTGATGGCTACTGCTTATATGAGTTCACCTTATCGTCACCCAGTAATCGGTTGGATGAACGATTTGCAGAACATGAAACCTGCCGATGCGCGTGATTGGTACCGCAGTTGGTATTCACCAAATAATGCAACCGTGGTTATTAGCGGTGATGTAGACCCTAAGCAAATTCTGAAAGCTGTAGAAAAGTATTACGGTGCAATTACAGCCCATGAATTGCCAGTTCGTAAGCCTCAGATTGAGCCAGCACAAAAGGGAGTGAAGCAAGTGCAGGTTAAGGCGCCGGCCGATAGCGCCCAATTGGCTATGGCGTGGAAGGTACCGCGCCTAGAGCCTGGCAAGCTTGATGATCCCGAACCTTATGCTCTTGAGCTACTTACGGCTGTACTCGATGGTTATGACAATGCTCGTTTAAATAGAACCTTAGTTAAACAAGAAAAAGTAGTGAACGATGTTGGCGTTGGATACGACATGATTTCTCGCGGACCGGAATTATTTCTTATTAGTGCTGCTGTGGCAAAAGGAAAAACTGTTAACCAGGCCCAAGCAAGTATTCGTAAGGCCTTGGAAGAGTTGAAGCAAAAAGGAATTTTAGAGTCTGAGCTTAAGCGTATTAAGGTGCGCATTCTGTCTGATCAAATTTATAAGCGTGATTCCATCTTTGGTCAGGCAATGGAAATTGGTACTACCGAGATGGCCGGATTTTCATGGCGGGATATTGATTACATGCTAGAGAAAATGCAAACCATTACTCCAGAGCAAGTTCAGGCAGTTGCCAAAAAATATTTAATTGATGAGGGATTAACCATTGGTGTGCTTGATCCCCAAGCGCGTAAATCTCAAGAAGTCAGTAAGGAGGGTAAATAATGACTGCCCTTAAGAAAAGTATTTCAGCTTGCCTTCTGAGTTTAGGTTTCCTTAGCGTCGCTCATGCTATTTTGCCGATTGAGAAGCTGGATAGTTTTAAAGGTTCTCAAGGCTACTTAGTTCAAACTAAGACACTTCCGATGGTCGATATTGAAGTCAGTATTGACGCGGGTGATCGCTATGACCCAGCTAGTAAGAGTGGTTTAGCAGATATGGCTGCTAGCCTCATGAATTACGGAGTTCGGGGTGATCAAGGCCTCTTAAGCGAAGCTCAGATTGCAGATGAGATTGCTGATTTAGGAGCCAATATTGGCTTATCGGTTGGTGGTGAGCGTGCTATTTTGCGTATCCGCAGCTTAAGCAGAAAAGATCTACGTGATCGAGCGGTGAGATTGGCTGCGGCAATGCTGAGTGCTCCTACTTATGATGCAAAAATTCTTGAGCGTGAAAAGCAGAGAACGATTACTAACTTGCTTGAAGCAGAAACGAAGCCTGAGTTTGTCTTAGATCGCCGTCTTACAAAGTCTGTATATGGCGATTACCCACTTGGAAATACTCCAACAGTCAAAACGGTTGCGGCAGTTAGCACAAATGATTTGATGCAATTTCATAAGCAGTTTTATCGTAGCGATCGCATGATTGTCAGTATTGTGGGTGATGTTGATCGAGCACAGGCTAATGAAATCATGCAAACTCTGCTGCAAAAGATTCCACAGTCTGGTACCCCGATTGCGAAGTTGCTAGAACTACAGCGCTCACCAGTAGAACCTTTAGCGCAAAGAGAAATTCAAATTCCTTTTGATTCTCAGCAAGCGCATATTGCAATGAGCATGACGGCAGTCACTCGCAGTAACCCAGATTACTTCCCACTTTTAGTGGGTAATTACGTATTAGGCGGCGGAGGATTTGTGTCTCGTTTAATGGCGGAAGTGCGCGAGAAGCGTGGACTTGCCTACAGCGTTTCTAGTTACTTCATTCCTGGCAAAGATACCGGTATTTTTCGCGCGGGCCTGCAAACTAGGAGTGATCAAGCTGCAATGGCTCTCGAGGTCATGAGTTCAACTATTGCAAAATTTATTGCAGATGGTCCAACGCCATCTGAACTGCTTGCTGCTAAATCCAACTTAGTGAATGGCTATTCATTGCGTATCGATAACAATCGTAAATTATTAGACAACGTGTCATCTATTGCATGGAACGAATTACCGCTTGATACGATGGAGATTTGGACTAAACAAGTAGAGGCAGTTACTTTAGAGCAAGTGACGGCAGCCTTCCAAAAATATCTTGCAATGGATCGCATGAAGATTGTGGTGTTAGGAGCAAAAAATAAATAAGCCTCAGTCTCTTAAGGCAGAACCTCCCAAGAAGGTACGCATTATTGGGGGTGTGTGGAGAAGTCGTTTATTAACAGTCTTGGATTTACAAGGCCTGCGTCCTACTACAGACCGAATTCGTGAGACTTTATTTAATTGGCTTGGCCAAGATTTAACAGGTTTACATTGCATCGATTTATTCGCTGGCACAGGCGCCTTGGGATTTGAAGCAGCCTCGCGTGGTGCTGATGCAGTGGTGTTATTGGAAAAAGATAAAAAAGTCCATGCAAGCTTATTGAACAACTTTTCTTTACTACAGTCTTCACCAGTTCCTGGTAAGGTGGAAATTATTCACAGAGATAGCCTTGAGTATCTAAAGCAACAAGCAGCCCACTCAAGCAATTTAATTTTTATCGACCCCCCTTTTCAAGATTCGGGCTTATTCGATCGATCTGTAGTTGAGGCCGCCCGAATTTGTGATGACTCTCGTGGAGGGGGAATTTATGTCGAATTTCCATCGAATCGTCCCCGTGAGGAGATAGAGGCCCTATTACCAGACTGGCATTGTGGGAAATACTTAGAGGCGGGCCAAGTAAAAGCTTGTCTATTTCGGGCCGGAAGGGGCTAAACTCTTGCCTGTAGCTGATAAAGCCTTAGGAGATTTATGACTGTTGCTGTATACCCAGGAACATTTGATCCCTTTACTCGTGGTCACGAGGATTTGGTGCGTCGCGCATCCAGTATTTTTGATGAGCTCATTGTGGGCGTTGCCTCTAGCCGCAGCAAGCACCCCTTCTTTTCCTTAGAAGAGCGTCTCGATATTGCCACTGAAGTTCTCAGTCATTACTCCAATGTCAAAGTGGTTGGTTTTGACGGCTTGTTAAAAGATTTTGCTCGTGAGCACAATGCTCGGGTCATTGTTCGTGGGCTACGCGCAGTTTCTGATTTTGAGTATGAATTCCAGATGGCTGGTATGAACCGTTATCTATTGCCCGATGTAGAAACTTTATTCTTAACGCCTTCTGATCAGTATCAATTTATTTCTGGCACCTTTGTTCGTGAAATTGCATCTATGGGTGGCGATGTTAGCAAGTTTGTATTTCCATCTGTTGAAAAGTGGTTGGCTAAAAAGATGGCGAGCAATAGCCAGGCTAAAAAGTAAGGCTAGCGAGTAATCATGGCCCTAATGATTACAGACGAATGCATCAACTGTGATGTGTGCGAGCCTGAATGCCCCAATGATGCAATTTATATGGGGCTTGAGATTTACGAGATCAATCCTGATAAATGTACGGAATGTGTGGGGCATTACGATGCACCCCAATGTCGTCAGGTCTGCCCTGTAGACTGCATCCCATTTAATCCTCAATACACTGAATCTCAAGAGCAGTTGATGGCAAAGTACAAACTCATTACTGCAAGCAAAAAAGCAAATACTGCTTAGCCCTTAGAGTGCAGCTCCAGCATGGCAGTTTGAGTGTCGCCCTTCATAAAGAGCTGCAAAATTTGTAGGCTATTTTCAATACTGCTATCAATCAGTTTTTGTTCCGCTAATTGCGGCCTACGCAATACATAATCTGCGACATCCATGACACGGCCCTCGCCAGCGACATCTCTTGGGTGACCAATGCCTAAGCGTAGGCGCCAGTAATCTGGAGTACCTAAGTGCGCTTGAATATCTTTTAAGCCATTGTGGCCACCAGTGCCGCCACCCAATTTAATTCGGGCAGTTCCAGGTTTGAGATCAAGCTCATCTTGAACAACCAGAACGTCTGCTGGCGTAAGCTTATGAAAGCGACAGAGTGCGCCAACTGCTTGGCCACTAAGGTTCATATAGGTGCTGGGCTTGAGTAGAAAAAGATCTTCTCCTTCCCATTTTGCTTTTGCAACTTTCCCATGAAAGCGTTTTTCAGACTCAAAACGAGCGTTTAATTGTTTTGCTAGGGCGTCGACAAACCAGAAGCCGGCATTATGCCGATCTTCTTCATGCTCGTCTCCTGGGTTGCCAAGACCAACAATTAATTTAGTCATGATGGAAGTTTAAGGTCTTACCGGGATTTCTACAAAAAGGAAAAAAGAAAGCCCGCTTGCGCGGGCTTCTCTCTGTAAAGATAAGGCTTAAGTGAATTAAGCCTTATCTTTAGCATCAGCAGCAGGAGCGGCAGCTGGGGCTGCAGCGGCTGCAGGAGCAGCTTCTTCAGTCTCAGCAGCTTTAACAGCTGGGATACGTGCGTTTGCAAGCACTGGGTTTTCTTGTTCAACATGCAATACCAAGGAAACACCTTTTGGTAATGTTAAATCTTTAGCGTGAACAGAATGACCTACTTCAACTTTGCTCAAGTCCACTTCAATGAACTCTGGCAAATCTGCTGGTAAGCAAGAAATTTCCAAGTCATTGAGAATGTGGCTGATAACAGCGCCTTGCAGTTTCACGGCTGCTGAAGTTTCAGCGTTAGTGAAGTGCAATGGAACGCGCATGTGAACTTTCTCAGTCGCGGATACGCGCTGGAAGTCAATGTGCAATACCAATGGCTTGAATGGATGCATTTGGTAATCACGCAACAACACTTTTTGTGTTTTTCCGCCAATTTCCAAATCCAGAATGGATGAGTGAAATGCTTCTTTACGGAGTGCATGAAACAGTGCGTTGTGGTCTAACTCAATAACAGCGGCTGGATCTTTACTACCGTAAACGATTCCCGGAGTTTTTCCGGAATTGCGCAGACGGCGGCTCGCACCCGTTCCCTGTACGCTTCTTTCAAAGGCTACAACTTTCATATTAAATTCCCTAATTAAGGTTAATTTCCGTTCGCGACCAAACAGAAAAGCCTTTGATTATATCGTGGGAAAGAGGGTTTTTGCCTATAATCGCTTCAAAAGCACCTTAGAACTGCCAAAAAACGGGGTAAAACACTGTTTTTTGGCTTATTCAGCAAACATCGACATAACCGAGTCACCCTTGCTAATGCGGGAAAGGGTCTCAGCCAGGATAGGGGCTACGCTTAATTGGCGTATTTTGGCCACTTTTGTTGCTTCTGGGGTCAAGGGAATGGTATCAGTAACCACGAGCTCATCTAGTTCGGAGGCTGCGATACGGGCTACTGCGCCGCCAGATAGAACTGCATGGGTACAGTAGGCAGTAACACCCTTAGCGCCACGCTCTTTAAGAGCCTCAGCAGCTTTACAGAGGGTTCCACCGGTATCAATGATGTCATCCATGATGACGCAATGACGGCCTTCCACTTCACCGATCAAATGCATTACTTCAGAAACGTTTGCCTTAGGACGACGCTTATCAATAATTGCTAAATCAGTGCCAAGTTGCTTAGCCATAGCGCGAGCGCGTACAACACCCCCAATATCTGGAGAGACGATGATGAGATCTTTTTGAGTCTTCTGGGCCTCTAAGTCAGCCAATAGAACTGGTGAGGCGTAAATATTATCTACCGGGATATCAAAGAAACCTTGAATTTGGTCAGCATGTAAATCCATTGTCAGAACACGCTCAATACCAGCAACGGATTGAAGCATATTGGCGACGATACGTGCAGAGATTGCGACACGTGCAGAACGTGGGCGACGGTCTTGGCGGGCATAACCAAAGTATGGAATGACTGCAGTAATGCGACCAGCTGATGCGCGCTTGAGAGCATCAATCATGATCATGAGTTCCATCAAACTATCGTTTGTTGGCGCACAGGTTGATTGAATGACGACAACGTTTTTGCCGCGGACATTCTCTTGAATTTCTACTTGAATCTCACCATCTGAGAAGCGGCCTACGAAGGCTTTTCCCATCGTTAGATGAAGTTCTTTGGCAACAGCCTCAGCCAAAATAGGATTTGCGTTGCCTGTGAAGAGGGTCAGTAAATCTGAGTGAGTAGAGGCAGTCATAGGATCAAGGGCTTTGTCGGGTCAAAAGGTTATCTTTATCGTTTCTACAGTATTTGGCAGGGGAAGAAGGATTCGAACCTTCGCATGCTGGAATCAAAATCCAGTGCCTTAACCAGCTTGGCGATTCCCCTACAGGTCAATCTGAAGAAATCAAATTGTAAGCGGGATTCTTATTTAAGCCCCGAACAATCCGACCTACCCATCCTTTTGGAAGATTTTGTAAAAGATTCTCAAGTTTCGCGGTATTGGTCTTAGGGTCTAAGACTGCAAAAACGCTACTTCCAGAACCGGACATGCGGGGCTCAGAGCCCGATACTGCCTGGCTAATCCAATCCAAAGCTTGCTTCACTTCAGGACAAATCCGCACCGCTACTGCCTGACAATCGTTTGATAAATCCGACCATGGCGATGCAAGAAAGCCATCAATTGTAATCTGAGCATGATCTCGGGTCAAACCCGGGTCTTGAAAAATGCTGGAGGTGGTGATGCCTTGCTTGGGAAAAATCACCAAAAAATCACGATTTTCTAGCTCAAGCCCTTGGATTTTTTCGCCAATTCCTTCTACAAATGCATTTTGACCATGAATAAAAAACGGCACATCAGCGCCAAGCTCTAGGCCTAACTTGGCTAAAGTTGCTTTATCGAGCTGAAGATTCCAGAGTGCATTCAGCCCGATCAGGGTAGTTGCAGCATCGGAAGATCCGCCACCTAAACCAGCACCCATCGGTATTTCTTTTTGTAGCTCAATTTCAACACCAGCATCAAACTGACAAAATTCTTTTAATAGCTTTGCTGCGCGCACAACTAAATCTTCTTCTGGTGGTACCCCGGGTATTGGGTTAACACGACGTACTTCATTTTCTGGGATAGTTTTTAGGGTGATGGTGTCACACCAATCAATGAGTTGAAAAACAGATTGAAGTAGGTGATATCCATCTGGACGACGTCCAATAATATGCAAAAAAAGATTGAGCTTTGCTGGCGAGCGCAGCATCAAAATATCTTTACTCATTCGGGTGATCGAATACCAAACGAATATCAATCGACCCAATGTTGGAGCTGCGGGTCATTGTGAGTTTATCGAGGCGTTTCTTATTGCCCCAGGTGTAAACCAAGTCCCAGCCATCCTGACTAATTTTGCTGACTTGACCTTGAGCATTTCGATCGACGCTAGCTTCGCTACCAGGCCTCACTTCACCTCTTAACCAATTGGATAAACCCCGTGCAGGTAACGGTAGTCCTAATGTGTTTTGAATCAATGTATCTGCATCAATTGCGGTGACCACTTGACCATCGCGTTCTAGTGTTGCCTCGCCTGGATTAATCGTAATCTTGGCTATAGAGCCACCAACTGGATTACGAATTTCCAAGATATCTTTGAGTGCATCTTGGGTTAAGGTAAAGCCGCCAGAGCCACCTTGATTTTGAGACTCGGTAAGCCCAATTACTTTTACAGCAAAGCGACCATCCCATGTGCCCTGAGGAGCTTGATCTGGGGTCGACCACTCAGGCTTAAAGCGTTTTAAAGTTTCTTTGAGGGTGGCATTATTAGCATCCAATTTTTGTCCCTGGCGCCACATTTCTTCGGCCTCAGGGCGGCGGCCCATGACCCACAAGACCTCGCCAGTATGTGCCGCAATATCAGCCTCTGGTTTCATTGTGAATGCTTGCTGTAATTGTTCTAAGGCTAAAGCATTTTTACCGAGTCTAAAGTTCACCCATCCCAAGCTATCTAAGATAAAACTATCTTTCGGTGATATCTGATGCGCTTTACTAATTAATGCAAATGCTTCGGAAAGTTTGACATTACGATCGGCTAGCGAATAGCCAAGTGCATTTAAAGAATTTGCATCATTGGGATACTTGCGCAAAATCTCACGCAAGGTTTGTTCCATGATATCCATCCGCCCCACTTTTTCTGCCGACATGGCATAGGTGTATAGAAGACCGGGCGCCTTTGGCGGCACTTTGACGGTGGATGCAATCTCATAGAAAGCTCGCAAGGCTTCATTCTCATCTTTAGCTTTTGCGAGAAGCGCTTGCAGTTGCAACAAGGTATTTTCTTGCTGCGCAGGCTTTTGTTGTTTGAGTAAAGCAATTGCTGGCTTAATGGCATCTGACCAACGGTTGTTTAAAACAAGAAGGGTAATGAGTACTTCTTTGGGCTTGGTTTCAGAGGCTGGTGATAATTCATCCCAAGTTTTTGCAGCCTGAAGAGCCAAATCAGGTGAGCCACCACCGATAGCGATTTCCATTGCTCTTTGAGCTAGGCGCGGATCTTTGTATTGACGAGCCATTTCCAAGTAGGTGTTGTAAGCAAGTCCTGCCTCACCCCTTTGTAGGGCAATTTCCGAGGCAAGAACTTCAAATACACCCTCTCCAGTCTTTAGGCCATCGGTTTGTGCACGGACTTGGCTTGAAAAGACTGCCCCGCTCGATAGGGCTAAAAGGAATAAGCCCTGCAAAAGGGGCTTGCGCGTAAATTTGCTCATGAGCACATTCTAATCTGCGAATCTACAATCCATTTATGCCCGAACTTCCAGAAGTAGAAGTCACCAGATTAGGAATTGCACCCCATCTTGAGGGGCGCAAGGTAAGTGCCGTCAAAGTACTGGATGGGCGCTTGCGTTGGCCCGTACCTCAGAATTTGCCTAAGCTTCTCTCTGGGCAGAAGGTTCGGTCGATTGCCAGGCGCGGGAAATATCTCCTTCTAGAAATGGATACGGGCCACTTACTAATCCATTTGGGCATGACTGGTACTTTGCGGGTTTTGCCAAGTTCGGACCCTTTGAAATTGCATGATCGAGTCACTTTTGAATTTGGCAAGCTGAGTCTGCGTTTGCATGACCCCAGAAAATTTGGCGCAGTCTTATGGCACGCCAACACAAAAGGTCCCCTCGAGAAAAATGTACTTCTACAAAAATTGGGTGTTGAACCTTTTTCAGAAGAGTTTACGGGCGAGCTTGGGGCAGACGTTCTTTATAGAACCTCACGTAAACGGAGTTTGGCCGTTAAACAATTTTTACTGGCAGGCCAAGCTGTAGTCGGTGTCGGAAATATTTATTGTTCCGAAAGTTTATTTGAGGCAGGCATTCATCCTGCAAAGGCAGCTGGTAAGTTAACTCGCCCACAGTGCTCTCGTTTAGCAAATGCCGTAAGACTGATTTTAAAAAAAGCCATTGCTGCTGGTGGAAGTAGTTTGAAAGATTTCGTTAATAGTGAAGGTGACCCCGGCCACTTCATGGTGCAAACTAAGGTTTATGACCGCAAGGGCTTGCCGTGCAAGGTTTGTAAAACGCCGATTGTGCAAATTGTTCAGGGGCAGCGCTCCACTTATTTTTGCCCCCAATGTCAAAAACGCTAATCAATACTTTTTCCAAAAAATTGCTTACTTGGCATGGGGCTAGCGGCCGCTCAGGCTTGCCCTGGCAGGGTAATCGTGATCCATATGCAGTTTGGGTCTCTGAAATCATGTTGCAGCAAACCCAAGTGGCTACAGTACTAGAGCGTTATCCCCGTTTTATGAAGCGTTTTCCGACAGTGAAAAAATTGGCTGCGGCTGATATTGATGAAGTGTTAGCTGAATGGGCGGGATTAGGCTATTACTCTCGTGCTAGGAACTTACATGCTTGCGCGAAACAGGTGATGCACGATTTTTCTGGAAAGTTTCCGAACGATCCTTTATTGCTTGAGCAGTTAAAAGGCATTGGCCGATCAACCGCGGGTGCGATTGCTGCTTTTGCTTTTCGTGAGAGGGCGCCAATACTCGATGCAAATGTCAAAAGAATTTTGGCGCGTTTATTTGCAATTGAGGGCGCTTTGCAAGATAAAGCAGTAAATGATCGTCTCTGGCAATTAGCGCAAGACTTGTTACCAAATCAACCTAAAGATATGCCGGTGTATACACAAGCCTTAATGGACTTTGGTGCTACTTGGTGTACTGCCCGCAAGCCAGTATGTATGAGTGCAGAGAAAAAATGCCCATTTGCAAAAGATTGTCAGGCGAACTTAAGCAATCAGGTTCTAGCTCTTCCCCAAAAAACAGTAAAAGCAAAATCACCAGAGTTTGATTGCGATATGTTATTAATCAGATCTGGGAACTTTGTTCTATTGCAAAAGCGACCTAGCAAGGCGATTTGGGGTGGTTTGTGGTCTTTACCGGAATCGCCCTGGAGGCCAAGGTCTGGCAAGGGTCATCAGACTGACCAAGATCCCAAGGCGCTTCTTTCTATGACTCTGCCAGAGGAAAATATTGCTAGCTTGGCTAAATCCATCAAAGGATTAAAACCTAGCAATCAAATCAAACACATCTTTACTCACCGTCGTTTATGGATGCAGGTTTGGGAGGCGAATACCTCAAAGACTATCGAGTTTTTAAGTCCAAATCTGAAATGGGTGCCCCTTGCTCAGTTGGGGAGATATGGTTTACCACAGCCGATTAAGATTTTGTTGTTGGGATTGAGTCTAATTCGCGGTGGCGATCTAAAAAATTAATCTGTAGGGTGCCCAAATCTTTTTGCGCCCGAAAGTGCTCAATAATTCTATTGACCAAATACACTGAGCGATGTTGTCCACCAGTGCAGCCAACAGCCACCGTTAGATAGCTGCGACCATCTGCAATATAGTGCGGCAACCATTTGTCGATGAACTGAACAATGTCACCTTCCATGCTGACCACCTCAGGAATTTTTTCTAGGAACTCTTGCACGGGCTTATCTTTGCCAGTGAGTGGTCGTAAGATTTTGTCGTAGTGCGGGTTAGGTAAGCAGCGCACATCAAATACCAGATCCGCTTCACTAGGCACTCCTTTTTTGAAGCCAAAGGATTCAAAAATGACAGTTAGCCCAACAGGTTTGTCTTTTAGGAGATCCTGTATCCAAGAGCGTAGAGCGTGAGCCGGTAGATTGCTAGTGTCAATACTATGCGCTTGTGTGCGTAGTGGTTCTAGTAGGTTACGCTCATTATCAATCGCTTCAATGAGCGTGGCAGATTGCGTCTGCTTGAGATTGGTTGATAAGGGGTGGCGTCTGCGAGTTTCCGAAAAACGCTGTACTAGAGTATTGGTATCAGCGTTTAAGAAAACGACTCTCACTTGATGCTTACGACGTAAGCTTTCGAGTATTGAAGGTAACTCAGTAATCGATTCGCCACGACGGGCATCAATGGCAACGGCTACGCGCTCACTATTTTCTTTTTCGAGAGTGGTGATGAGGCTTTCAAGAAGGGAGACTGGAAGATTATCAACGCAGTCATACCCTGCATCTTCAAAAGCCCTCAGGGCGACTGATTTACCTGAGCCAGAGATTCCGGTAATCAGATTAATTTGCATAGCTTAGAGCAGACGCCCTTGAGATTTGATGGAATCAGATTCAGCATTCATTTGCATACGCTGACGCTCAATAAATTCTTTTAAGGTGTCGATACCGCGCAATTGCAAAATCGTATTGCGTACAGCAGCCTCAACGAGTACCGCTAAGTTGCGTCCTGCGGCCACTTGAATTTTTACAGTACGAATAGGAATACCCAATACATCGATGTGTTGGGTTTCTAGAGGTAATCTTTCAAACTCTCCATCTGTTCTGCGAACCAATTGAACAATCAGGCGTAGCTTTAACTTGCGGCGTACTGCAGTTTCACCAAAGATAGTACGAATATCCAATAAACCTAAGCCGCGGACCTCAAGTAAGTTGCGCAAGATGGCAGGGCAACGTCCCTCAATATAGTCTGGTCCAAGTCGCGCGAAGTCAACAGCATCATCTGCCACTAAACCGTGGCCACGAGAAATTAACTCTAGGCCCAATTCACTTTTACCCAAGCCTGAATCGCCAGTCAGCAATACGCCCAATCCTAAGATATCCATCATCACACCATGCATAGTGATTTGAGGGGCGCCAATTTTAGTGAGGTAGGTGCGTAGGTGATCAATCACCTCAGCTGCTGAAATATGAGTTGTAAATAAAGGGGTTGAAGAGCGCTGGCAAAAAAGTTGTAAGTCCGTATCTGCTGTTTTACCATCGGCCACAATCACGCAAGGAGGTGTCTTGGAGATAAGACTGGCGATCTGCTCTTGTTTTTGTTTGGGCTCTAGCGCTGCGTGATAGTCAACCTCCTGCTCACCAAAAATCTGAATACGGCTTGGGTGAATAAGATTTAAGTGACCCACCAAGTCTGAGGTGGCTGCGGCTGCTTTTACTGCTTCGCTCGGGAAGGTGCGATCTGCTCCCTCAAGTCCACCGATCCAGGAAAGCTTGAGATCTGAAACATTGTCATCAAAAATCTGCTGTGCAGTCACTCCATCGAGGAGCAAAGGCTGTGTCATTTTGTTGCGTCCCACTGTTGTAATAGTTCACATACTCTTACCGGATCACTTGCGGAGGATAGAAATTGACGGGCATCAGTATCAGATAGCAGTTGTGCAATAGAAGAAAGAATCTCTAAATGTTGTTGAGTAGCCTTTTCAGGAACAAGCAAAAAAATGAGAATCGATACTGGCTCACCATCAGGCGCCGCAAACTCAATCGGATTTTTAAGTTTGATGAAAGCAGCACATGGCTGCTTAAGACCCTTAACGCGGCCATGTGGAATTGCAACGCCCGCACCAAGTGCAGTCGATCCCAAATCTTCGCGTGCATTTAGAAATCCCACTACAGAAGCTGCATCAATATCTACTTTTTTGCAGAAGAGTTCCCCAGCAGCTGCAAATGCATCAGCTCTGCTGGTAGCAGGGTTATCTAATGCAATGCAGTCAGGGGTAAAAAGATTAGTCAGGGCATTCATTGGGATTGATTATAGGTGTCCTGACAGAAGAAATTACTCAAATCGCTTATCGTGATGATGATCTTGGATCTTTTCTTTGTGTTTGACAACTTGGCGTTCTAGTTTATCGACCACTGCGTCCATAGCGTGATAGAGGTCGGCATTATGGGCTTCAGCAAATAATTCCTTGCCTTTAAGGTGAATAGTAATTTCAGCGCTCTGACGAAGCTCCTTTTCTTTGGCGTTATCCACTATCAGAAAGGCGGAGGCATCTATTACATGGTCAAAGTGCTTGCGAATTTTGGCCATTCCAGCTTCAAGGTGTGTGCGCATGGCTGGGGTTACTTCCAGATGGCGGCTATTAATTTTCAAATTCATCAGCATCTCCTCTTATATACGCGTGCGCATGCTCATGCCTGGGGTGCGCAGCAAGCCCCTGAAATCGTTTGAGCAGTATTTTTGGAAAGGACCTTCATGAACCTCCAGCGTATCAGCGAATTTGCCGAAAACCAAGAGGGGAAGACATTTTTATTAGTTAAACGGCCCGGAAGGCCGCCCAGCTTACATCCTGAAGTTTTCGCCTAGATACACTCTACGTACGGCGTCGTTTTGGATGATTTGGTCAGGCTTACCTTCGGCCAGAACGCTACCTTCGCTAATGATGTAGGCGTGGTCACAAATACCAAGGGTTTCTCGAACGTTATGGTCTGTAATGAGAACCCCGATTTGACGGTCTCTCAAAAAGCGCACAATGCGCTGAATTTCCCCTACAGCAATAGGGTCAACACCAGCAAATGGTTCATCTAACAGGATAAATTTGGGTTGGGTAGCCAGGGCTCTAGCTATCTCAACCCTGCGACGTTCACCGCCTGATAGTGAAAGGGCTGGGTTATTGCGAAGATGACTAATTTGTAACTCGCCCAAGAGTTCATCAAGGCGTTTTGCAATTTCAGCTTTAGTGAGTGGCTTGCCACCTTGCACCTGAAGTTCAAGCACTGCTTGGATATTCTCGGCGACATTCAGTTTTCTGAAGACCGAAGCTTCTTGCGGCAGATAAGACAGGCCCATACGAGCACGTTCATGGATAGGTAAATGAGTGATGTCTGCCCCATCCAAAACAATATTGCCACCATCAAGCGGCACTAGTCCAACAATCATGTAAAACGAAGTTGTTTTACCGGCTCCATTGGGTCCAAGCAAGCCAACTACTTCACCGGACTTTACTTCTACAGAAACATCGCGAACTACCGTCCGCGAGCCATAACGTTTTTGTAGGTGGTGTGCACTCAGAGTTGCTGAGTTATTGGTTTGTGCTAAATCCGTTGTCATTTCTCTAATGTGGCTTTTCGTCTTGGTGAAAGAATTGCTCTAGCTAAAGGCAGATCCTCCGGCTTTGCATCTGGTGGGGGTATAACTCGATAGTACTGCTTTATATCGTCGTACTCAATTTTCCATCCCCGCAGTTGATCAAGCATTTGCATGTTGAGTAAGCGCTTAAGACCAGCGTTGCCTATCAGTGTAAGTACTTCAGTTTTAGCGTTATAGATAACCTGAGTTGCAACTCCTTGCATAAACTCATCTGCAGGTCCTTCACGACGTTGTCTAAAGCTAGCAGTCTTTTCAGGGGTGCCTTTGACATCAACAAATTCATAGCCTTCAGGGTCCACCTGAATGCGGCCATCTTCACCAGTTACCAGAATGCTACCTTTAATCAGTAGCACCTGACCGTTGAGATCATAGATTTGTTTGACATCATTTGCAGATACTTTTTCTGCTTCAAGAATGATAGGTTTATCTTGATCTGCTTTTTCTGCTTGGACAAATCCCGTCAGGCCTAAGCTAAGCAAAAATACCAAGATAGTTGAGTAAAGAGCACGTGCGTTCATTTACTGATTTCCTCGCGGAGCTCGTTCAATGCGTCCTTTGACTTGACCAGAGAGGATCATGCTTTGCTCAATATTATTAAACACCCCACCTTCAGTTGAGTGCATCACAGACATGCCTTGCTCAAGCGTAATGGGTCTATCGGTCTCGATAATGTCATCATTAATCAACACCTTGAAATAGCTTGAAGAAGCCAGCATTCGGGGAGATGAAGGCTCGACAACTGTTGCGGCTTGTGCTGGCCGAAAGATAGATGCGTTATCAATGAGATCCAAAATGGTCAGATCGCCATCAAGGTGGCCGGTATCCGCTTTAATAGTTACAGGCGCTTTATTCGGTTGAAAGAGTCGCAGGCGAGGGATCAGAATATCAATCGAAGCATCATCGTCATAGTGCGTTACTTTTTTACCTAAGATTCGATACTTAGTATTACCAAGTTCATTTAATGCAGACAGAGCACCATCATTGATGATGTAATCAGGTTCATGCAGTCTTACGCGCTCAAGTGCCGATTTTTCTGGTGGGGTATTTTTTCGGACTAACCAAAAGGTCGCTAGAGTGAGGGCACCCATCAGAATCAATGGCATGAGTCGCAATAGCGTGCGCCCAATACCAAGCTTGATTGTTTGAGGATTTAATGGCATTGCTTAGTTGTGGGCTTTATTAAGCAGTTCTTCGTAGCGGTTTTGCGCCTTTAGAATGAGATCGCATACCTCTCGAACAGAGCTATTCCCCCCGGGATTATTGGTTACAAAATGCGCATATTCTTTCACCGCTTCATGGCCTTGTGCAGGACAAATCTTAAAGCCAGCATTTTTCATCATTTGCAAATCTGGCCAGTCATCGCCCATGACGGCGCAATCTGATGGGGAAAGGCCTAATGATTTAACAACCTGATCAAGGGCAATTGCCTTGTTTTCTACGCCCATATGTACATATTTGATGCCCAACTCTTCGCAACGCGCTAATACCATTTTGGAATTTCTACCGGTAATGATAGCGGTCGGTATCCCGCATTGCTCTAATAATTTAATTCCTAAACCATCTTGAATATCAAATGCTTTGAGTGACTCTTTGCCATCACTTCCAATCCATACTTGACCATTAGTTAAAACACCATCGACATCTAAAACTAACAGCTTGACCTTGCTTGCGCGTTCCCAGGCTTGTGGATACTCGGTCAGAGGATTGGTATTGTGCGGATTAAAAGCGCTAGGCATGAAATTGAATGAAATAAAGAGTTAAATAACTTTTGCTGCAAATAAATCATGCAGGTTGAGTGCACCTAATAGTTGACCATGGCTATCAGTAACCACTAAATGATTGATGCGATGTTTTTCCATCATCTCAATAGCTTCTTCTGCAAGCAGCGTAGCTGGGATGGTGCGCGGGCCAGGTGTGGTGGCATCCTTTAGGGTAATACTATCCAGGTTAGCTTTCTTTTCGAGTAGGCGACGAAGATCGCCATCAGTCAAAATGCCAAACACTTTTTTATCTTTATCTAAGACAACTACCATACCCATGCGTTTGGCGGTCATCTCAAGTAACGCATCTTGTAAAGAAGATTCAACAGAAATCTTAGGCGTGTCATCAAAGCTACGCATTACTTCGCTCACATGCATGAGTTGTTTGCGACCAAGCCTGCCACCCGGATGTGAGCGGATGAAATCTTCAGCCTCAAAACCTCGTGCATCTAATAAGGCAACTGCTAATGCATCGCCCATAGCTAATGCAGCAGTAGTACTCGATGTTGGAGCAAGATTGAGTGGGCAAGCTTCTTTTTCAACGCTAGTGTCGAGGTGCGCATCTGCTAACTTCGCAAGCGAGGAATTGGGTGCGCCAGTTAAGGCAATTAGTTTTGCGCCTGTGCGCTTGACGATTGGCACAATGGTTAACAGCTCATCAGTCTCCCCCGAATTGGAGAGGGCTACAAAAACATCATCTCTTGTCACCATTCCCAAATCACCGTGGCTGGCTTCAGCTGGGTGGACAAAAAAAGCAGGGGAACCAGTAGACGCGAAGGTCGCGGCAATTTTGCGGGCAATATGACCGGATTTACCAATTCCAGAAACCACGATTCTGCCTTCACAGCCATGCAGTAGTTCGACTGCAAGGACCAAGGCATCAGCATTGGCTCCTTCAAGGCGGTCGCGCATCGTTTGCAGTGCAGCAGCCTCAATAGTGAGGGTGTCGCGCGCAAGCTTTAGGGTTCGTTCACGAGTCTTAGCTATCATCGAGTAAGTATATGCCGTCAGTCCTTCAGTTAACTCTCATTCTCTTAGCCTCTGGTGTGGCCGGAGTGGTTATTTTCCGCTATTTTGGCTTACCCCCTATTTTGGGCTATTTAGCCATTGGCGTCCTGATTGGCCCCCATGCCCTAGGTCTAGCGAGCGATTCAGCCACCGTGAAGTATTTGGCTGAATTTGGGGTGGTTTTCTTAATGTTCTCGATTGGCCTGGAATTTAACCTCAATAAGCTGAGGGCAATGCGTAAGATCGTATTTGGCCTCGGTGGCAGCCAGGTAATTCTTACCATGCTCTTGGCAGTTCCAGCTAGCCTTCTCATGAATTGGATTTATCCCATTTCGTGGCATGCTGCGATTGCTTTGGGTGGTGCATTGGCAATGTCTTCAACCGCGATCGTGACTAAATTGATTTCTGATCGTGCAGAACTGGAGACAGAGCATGGTCGAAATGTCGTTGGTATTTTGTTATTCCAAGATTTAGCAGTCGTCTTCTTGTTAATCTTACTGCCATCACTTGGAAAAAATCCTACAGACTTATTTGTTGCATTAACTGCTGCATCCATCAAGATCACGATTGCATTAGTGCTGATTTTCTTTATCGGCCAATCATTGATGAGTCATTGGTTTAAGTTGGTGGCTAAGTTACGCTCCCAAGAATTATTCATGCTCAACCTTTTGTTGATTGTCTTGGGCATGGCAGGACTGACTGAGCACTTTGGATTATCTTTAGCGCTTGGTGCATTCTTAGCAGGCATGTTGATTTCTGAAACACCTTATCGTCATCAGGTGGAAGAAGACGTCAAACCTTTCCGCGATGTTTTGCTTGGCCTATTCTTTGTAACGATT
>CAJEZV010000019.1 GCA_903995005.1 uncultured beta proteobacterium | reverse complement strand
GCAGGCATTAGGTTTATTGGTGGCACTGTCTTTAACCCGTGAATTAGGACCTGTCATTACTGCCCTTCTATTTGCTGGTCGCGCCGGTACTTCATTAACGGCAGAAATTGGTTTAATGAAAGCCGGCGAGCAGCTCAGTGCAATGGAGATGATGGCTGTTGATCCCTTGGGCAGAGTGATTGCTCCAAGGCTTTGGGCTGGCATTATTTCTATGCCAATTTTGGCAACCATCTTTACTGCAGTAGGCGTGATGGGTGGCTATTTTGTAGGCGTCCCCCTGATTGGCGTTGATTCTGGGGCCTTTTGGTCTCAAATGCAGGGTGGTGTAGATCTCTTTTCAGATATCGGAAATGGCTTAATTAAAAGCATGGTCTTTGGTGTGGCAGTGACGTTTATTGCCCTTTACCAGGGTTATGAGGCCAAACCTACGCCTGAGGGCGTATCTCAGGCTACTACTCGGACAGTGGTGATTTCTTCTTTATCGGTTTTAGCATTGGATTTCCTGCTAACCGCAATGATGTTCTCGAACTAGAAAGAATAAACTGGGGCTCTTATGAGAAAAAGTGCAATTGATATTTGGGTGGGAATCTTTGTTGCCATTGGTTTGTTGGCAGCTTTATTTCTGGCTTTAAAGGTTGGGAATATGAATGCAGTGTCATTTGCGCCCACTTATAAAATTTCTGCGCGCTTTGACAATATTGGCGGATTAAAACCTCGTGCACCAGTGAAGAGTGCTGGAGTGGTGGTCGGACGTATTGCCAATATTTCTTTTGATGACAAAACCTATCAAGCAACTGTTGTAATGACAATTGAAGATTCTTATAAGTTTCCAAAAGATTCATCGGCAAAGATTCTGACTTCAGGATTATTGGGTGAGCAATATATTGGCCTTGAGGCTGGCGGCTCAGATGACTTTCTCGCTAATGGTGAAAAAATTACCCAGACCCAATCAGCCATTGTTTTAGAAAATCTCATTAGTCAGTTTCTCTACAACAAGGCAGCAGATAGCGGGCAAGATAAGGGTGCAGCAAAGTAATGTCGTCTGAAGTCAATTTCATCAGCAGGGTTAGGCAATGCGTCTTGTTATGCATAGCTACTGTCTTAGTAGGCTGTGCCTCCATACCTGCGGGAGTTGAGCCTTCACCACAAGATCCTTGGGAGCGTTTCAATCGCTCGGTCTTTGAGTTTAATGAAGGCCTTGATGCCTATTTATTAAAGCCAGTTGTTGCTGGTTATCGATTTGTTTTGCCTGAATTTGTTCGTGAAGGTATTTATAACTTCTTTAGTAACTATAGCGATATCTATACTGCTTTGCAGAATATGTTGCAGGGTAAGCCTGACTTTGCCTTCAATGATTTGATGCGTGTAGTGGTCAACACCACCTTTGGTTTGGGTGGATTAATTGATATGGCTACTCCTGGTGGTTTAGAAAAGCACAAGGAAGACTGGGGTCAAACCTTTGGTGTTTGGGGTGTACCTGCTGGCCCATACGTGGTGCTACCTTTCTTTGGACCAAGCAATGTGCGTGATACCTTTGGTACGGTTGCTGATTTAGAGTCCGATTATCTCTTCAGTTACGTTAAGGATATTGGGTTACGAAACAGTATTACTGGCTTACGCGTTGTTAATGCTCGGAATACTTACTACGAAGCTGGTGATTTATTGGATGGGGCTGCGATTGATAAGTACAGCTTTATGCGAGATGCCTATATTCAGCGCCGTCAGTACCAAATTAATGAGGGCCGTGATGATGAAGAGCCTACGATGCCGGTTTACCAGAATCCTTACGAGTAAGTGATTTACTGGAGAGGCTAAAATTAGCCTCAACCTAGATGGAAATAGCGAGATAATTGGATATGAAAATTTTTAAAAAATTGACCAAGTCTTTAGTAGCAGGTTTGCTACTTATCTCCGGCGCAGTCTTTGCGCAAATCCCTGATCAAACAACGGCTCCTGATGTGCTGATCAAAATGGTCGTATCTGATGTCATGGCCTCCGTGAAGGCGGACCCTGAAATCCAAAAGGGCAATATTCCGAGGGTAGTCGATTTAGTTGAAAAGAAAATTGTTCCCTATACCGATATGCGCCGTACCACTGAAATGGCAATGGGCCCCAATTGGAAGAAAGCTACCCCTGAGCAGCAAAATCAATTGGTGATGGAATTCAAAAACTTGTTAATCCGGACATACTCTGGCGCCTTGAGCCAGCTGCGGGATCAGACAGTGCAATTTAAGGCACTTCGCGCCGCACCAGACGATAAGGAAGTAGTTGTCAAAACTGTTGTCCTAGGTCGTGGAGATCCCGTCCCCTTGGATTACCGTCTAGAGAAAACCGACAAAGGTTGGAAGGTCTACGATATGAACATTATGGGTGTTTGGTTGGTTGAGGCTTACCGTAATCAGTTCTCAAATCAGATTAGTCAAAATGGAATTGATGGCCTTGTGAAGTTTTTGCAAGAACGCAATAAGCAGTTGGCTAGCGCTAAGCCAGCAAATTAATAACAACATTCATTTAGACATTTTTCGATGACCTTCTTTTTGCCTACAACTGTCACGCAAGAAAATGTCCTGCAGTTAGAAAAAGAAGGCTTGTTGAATTTAGCGAACTTAAGAACAATCGATTGTTCTGTCTTAAAAGATTTTGATTCTACGGTATTGACTGTTCTATTAGCATGGCAAAAAAAGCTAAAGGCTGACGGTCAGTCGCTGTCTGTAGAACATGCTCCGGAGAAGTTGAAAGTGTTAGCCAGCGTATATGGCGTATCTGCATTGCTAGGTTTGTAATAGCATGCGCCCTACAATTTCAATTCAAAATATATCTAAACATTACGGGGCACTTCAGGCTCTAGATAATGTTACTTTGACTATTGAGCCCGGTGAGTTTTTTGGCCTCCTTGGCCCTAATGGCGCTGGTAAAACCACGCTGATTTCTATCTTGGCAGGCTTAGTAACCCCGAGTGCGGGTCATGCGGCAATTATGGGCGCTGATGTACAAAAGACTTTTCGTGAGGCGCGCCGCATGTTGGGCGTTGTGCCTCAAGAATTGGTATTTGATCCCTTCTTCACCGTTCGTGAAACCTTGCGTTTCCAATCTGGCTACTTTGGTATTCGCAATAACGACGCATGGATTGATGAGATCATCGCAATTCTTGATCTCACAGCAAAGGCCGATAGCAATATGCGTTCTTTATCGGGCGGCATGAAACGTCGTGTATTGGTTGCCCAGGCATTAGTGCACAGACCACCGGTGATTATTTTGGATGAGCCAACTGCTGGGGTGGATGTAGAGTTGCGCCAGTCTTTATGGCAGTTCATTAGTAGACTCAATCAAGATGGTCATACCATTGTCTTGACCACACATTATTTAGAAGAGGCTGAAGCCTTGTGTCAGCGCATTGCCATCCTCAAGCAAGGCAAGATTGTTGCGCTAGATACCACTGCTAATCTTTTAGCTCGCTACGGTTCGGTCAAAAAAGATGGTGAAGGCAAGACCGATCTGGAAGAGGTTTTTGTCAATATCATGTCTGGGGGTGCTTTATGAAGCATGGACTCAGTAGGCCTCCCTTAGAGTATGGCAGCGGCTTCCCCACATTGCTCCGAAAAGAAATACTGCGCTTTTACAAGGTTGGATTTCAGACTGTAGCGGCACCAGTATTAACAGCGGTTTTGTATCTCATGATTTTTGGACATGTTCTCGAAGGTAGAGAGGTCTATGGCCGTTTGAGTTACACAGCATTTTTGATACCAGGTTTGGTCATGATGAGCGTTTTGCAAAATGCATTTGCAAATACCTCCTCATCCCTAATACAGTCGAAGGTCACGGGCAACTTGGTATTTGTTTTGCTTGCCCCTTTGAGTCATTTTGAATTCTATGCGGCCTATATTTTGGCGGCCGTGTTTCGTGGTGTCGTAGTGGGCTTTGGCGTATTTGTGATTACCGCTTGGTATGGCTTGCCGGCACTAGAGCACCCATTGTGGATTCTGACTTTTGCATTTTTGGGCGCCGCTATTTTGGGTAGCCTGGGTTTGATTGCTGGTATCTGGGCGGATAAATATGATCAACTCGCTGCTTTTCAGAACTTTGTCATCATGCCCGCCACCATGTTGTCTGGTGTTTTCTACTCGATTCATTCGCTACCACCAGCCTGGCAAGTGGTGTCCCATTTCAACCCATTTTTTTACATGATTGATGGCTTCCGTTACGGCTTCTTTGGAGTTTCTGATATTTCCCCATGGAATAGTTTGGCAATCGTGGCTTGTTTCTTTGTTGTGGTTTCAGTGATTGCTTTGCGCTTGTTGCAAAAGGGCTATAAGCTCCGCCATTAATTATTCACATGATTACGTTTTATTAGGAGAGATGTATGTTTCCAACCCCAGAGCAAATTGAGGGCTATATCAAGCAGGGCATTACCTGTACCCATATTCAGGTGGAGGGTGATGGCCAGCATTTTTTTGCAACGATTGTGAGTCCAGAGTTTGAGGGTAAGCGTTTAGTGCAACGCCACCAATTGGTATATGGAGCAATGGGTGATCGTATGAAAGCAGAAGTGCATGCATTATCCATTAAGGCTTTTACACCCGAAGAGTTTGCTCAAAACCCCGCACCCTAAATATCAATAACTGAACTACAGCAGTTTTTATTGGAATCGTTTCATGGATAAATTAAGAATGGTTGGCGGCACTCCTCTCAAAGGTGAGGTAGTGATCGCAGGAGCCAAAAATGCAGCTCTGCCAATTCTTTGTGCTTGCCTGCTTACTGATCAACCAGTCGTATTACGCAACGTCCCAGATTTACAGGATGTGCGCACGATGCTCAAGCTCTTGCAAGAAATCGGCGTCACAGTCAATTTTCCGGATGCTAGTGATCGTAGTCATTTAGTGTTGAGCGCGGCGGTAATTAAGAGCTCAGAAGCAACCTATGAGATGGTAAAAACCATGCGTGCCTCCATTTTGGTTTTAGGCCCCTTGTTGGCCAGAATGCATAGCGCCAAGGTTTCTTTGCCGGGTGGTTGCGCCATTGGTGCTCGGCCTGTGGATCAGCACATTAAAGGCCTGAAGGCCATGGGCGCAAGCATCAAGATTAAGAGTGGCTATATCCAAGCAGAGACAAAGCTACCAACTGATCGCCTCAAGGGCGCATCAATTTTGACTGACATGATTACGGTAACAGGCACAGAGAATTTATTGATGGCTGCTACCTTAGCCTCAGGTACTACCATTTTAGAAAATGCTGCACGCGAACCAGAGGTTGGCGATCTTGCTGAATTGCTAGTCAAGATGGGTGCAAAGATTTCTGGCATTGGTAGCGATCGCTTGGTAATCGAGGGTGTTGAAAAACTCCATGGTGCTGAACATTCTGTGATTCCAGATCGTATTGAGGCAGGTACATTCCTATGTGCAGTTGCTGCTGCAGGCGGCGAGGTGGTGGTGAAGCATTGCCGCCCCGATACTTTAGATGCGTTGATGGTCAAGCTCAAAGAAGCTGGTTTGCAAATGGAAGTGGGCCCTGATTGGATTAAAGCTTCTATGCAAGGACGCCCTAAGGCAGTCAGTTTTCGTACTTCAGAGTACCCAGCTTTTCCAACCGATATGCAGGCGCAATTGATGGCTGTGAATGCAGTTGCAGCTGGAAGCTCAATGATTACCGAAACCATTTTCGAGAATCGTTTTATGCACGTTCAAGAGTTAAATCGTTTAGGTGCAGATATTGCAATCGAGGGAAATACTGCGATTGCGCAGGGTGTTGAAAAGCTCTCGGGCGCGATTGTGATGGCCACCGACTTACGCGCCTCTGCTAGTTTGGTAATTGCTGGCTTGGCGGCTCAAGGTGAAACCCAAGTTGACCGGATCTACCATTTGGATCGTGGCTATGACCGAATGGAGCATAAATTGACGCTGTTGGGCGCAAGGATTGAGCGCATAAAGTAAGGCTGATGGATAATTAGTCCATGAAATTGACTTTAGCCCTCTCCAAAGGGCGCATCTTCGAAGAGACTGCAGAGATCTTATCCAAGGTCGGTATTGTGCCGAAGGAAGATCCAGAAAAGTCACGCAAGCTCATTATTGAGACTTCAAATCCAGATATCCGCTTGATTATTGTGCGCGCCTCAGATGTGCCAACTTATGTGCAATTTGGAGGCGCTGATTTCGGCGTAGCAGGTTTAGATGTGCTGATGGAAAAAGGCACAGACGGCCTTTACGTGCCATATGATCTCAATATTGCCAAGTGCCGTATGTCGGTTGCAGTGCGGGAAGGCTTTGACTATGCGGCAGCAGTTAAGCAAGGCTCTCGTTTAAAGGTTGCCACTAAGTACGTTAATTGCGCACGTGAGCATTTTGCTAATAAAGGTGTACACATCGATACGATTCAGCTCTATGGATCTATGGAGTTAGCTCCGCTTGTAGGTTTGGCAGATGCAATTGTGGATTTAGTCTCAACTGGTAATACGCTTAAAGCCAACGGTTTAGTTGAAGTTGAGCCAATTGCTGATATCAGTGCACGTCTGGTAGTAAACCAAGCTTCATACAAACGTAAGCGTGCTCAATTGCAACCCATTTTTGAGTTGCTGAAGTAAGGCATATTACTTTTCGCTCAAATGTCTGCACCTATTAAAGTCAAGCGCCTCAATAGCCAAGATGCGGGTTTCAAAGAAACCCTCCTCTCTAGCCTGTCCTTGCCTATGGCTGACGATGAGGCCATTGATACTTCGGTCGCCAAGATTCTTTCAGCAGTTAAGGAGAATGGCGATTCAGCAGTTTTAGATTTCACAAAACAATTTGATCGTTTAAATGTCGCCAGCGTTTCTGAATTAGAAATTCTACGTAAAGATTTAGAGCAAGCCTATAAGGCTTTATCTGCAGAGCAAAAGAATGCTTTAGATGTCGCCGCACAAAGAGTGCGTGTGTATCACGAGAAGCAAAAGATTGAAGCCGGTTGCCATTCTTGGGAGTATGAAGAAGCGGATGGTACGCGCTTAGGTCAAAAAGTGACGCCACTAGATCGCGTCGGAATTTATGTTCCTGGCGGCAAAGCTGCTTACCCATCTTCTGTACTGATGAATGCCATCCCTGCAAAAGTAGCTGGTGTTGAGCAAGTCATCATGGTTGTGCCAACACCGGATGGTTCACGCAACCCATTAGTGTTAGCTGCCGCCTACTTAGCTGGTGTCGATCGTGTTTTTACTATTGGCGGAGCGCAGGCTGTTGGTGCCTTGGCTTATGGTACGAAGACTATTCCATCGGTAGATAAGATCGTTGGGCCCGGTAATGCATATGTTGCTGCTGCAAAGCGTCGAGTATTTGGAATTGTCGGCATCGACATGATTGCAGGCCCATCTGAAATTTTAGTGCTTTGCGATGGCTCCAGTAATCCCGATTGGATTGCGATGGATCTGTTTTCTCAGGCAGAGCATGATGAGCAGGCCCAATCGATTTTGCTTTGTCCTGATGCTGCATTTATTGAGCAAGTACAAGATAGCATCAATAAGCTACTACCAGAGATGCCAAGAGCCAAAGTCATTGAAGCATCTTTAAGCAATCGTGCACTCCTCATTCAGGTGAAAGATATGAGTGAAGCTTGCGAGATTGCTAATGCGATCGCTGCAGAGCACTTAGAGATTTGTGCGGCAGATCCACGTAAGTGGGCAGATAAGATTCGTCATGCTGGTGCGATCTTCATGGGCAACTACACTAGTGAGTCCCTTGGGGATTACTGCGCTGGACCGAATCATGTCCTACCAACAGCCCGTACAGCTCGCTTCTCATCACCCTTGGGTGTATATGATTTTATTAAGCGCTCTAGCATGATTGAAGTTAGTGAAGCTGGGGCTCAGACCCTGGGTTCAGTCGCCAGCATTCTGGCTCATGGAGAGGGCTTGCAAGCCCATGCCCGCGCGGCTGAGATGCGGCTTAAAAAGTAACTCGTAAATCAATTCGCTTTAAATTACGTGAGGATTTCTTTTAAAGCAGCGACGAGTTCGCCGCTTTGTTCATCTGTGCCAATCGTAATGCGTAAGAAATTTTCTATACGTGGTAATTTAAAGTGACGTACGATGATGCCGCGATCTCGCAATGCTTGATAGAGTTTTTCCCCGGCATGCTCTGGGTGGCGAGTGAAGATAAAATTTGCAGTTGACGGTAGTGTTTCAAAGCCTAGATCTTTTAAATCTACGACTAATTTACTGCGAGTTTGTATGACTTTTGCAGAGGTCTTTTCAAGATGCGCTTGATCTTCAATTGCAGCGATGGCGCCGGCCTGTGCAAGGCGACCGAGAGGGTAGGAGTTAAAACTATTCTTCACCCGCTCCAAGCCTTCAATCAAGGCTGGGTGACCAAGCGCAAAACCAACACGCAAGCCAGCAAGCGCTCTTGATTTTGAGAGTGTATGCACTACGAGAAGGTTTTCTGGGCAAGCTGTGCCGCGCAATAAGGGAATACAAGACTCTGTACCGTAATCGACATACGCTTCATCAACGACTACTACGGAGTCTTTATTTTGAGAAAGTAAAGATTCGATTTCAGAACGTACGATGGATCTGCCAGTGGGTGCATTTGGATTCGGGAAAATAATTCCACCATTGGGAACTTTATAGTCTGCTAAGTTGATCTCAAACTCTTTCCCAAGTGGCACTGCCTTGTAGTCAATTCCAAATAGCTTGCAGTAGACCGGATAGAAGCTATAAGTGATATCTGGAAAGTGAACTGGTTTGCTATGTTTGAGTAGGCCTGCAAAAACATGGGCTAGAACTTCATCAGAGCCATTTCCTAAAAATACTTGGTTTGGGTTTAGACCATGTAATTTAGCAATGGCTTGTTTGAGTGCGGCGCCCTCTGGATCGGGGTAAAGGCGTAAATCTTCGTTATTCTGGCCATCAATTGCAGCTAGAGCTTTGGGCGAGGGTCCATAAGGACTTTCGTTAGTGTTGAGCTTTACCAGCCGCTCCATTTGTGGCTGTTCCCCAGGTACATAAGGGGTTAGGGTTTGAACAACAGGGCTCCAAAAACGGCTCATTAGGGTACTCGGCTCAAAAATCAGAAAGAAAGTGAAGCAATATCTGCATTTATAAATCTTCTAGGAATGATATTATGAGGCTTCAATCAACACTTCGCCTCGCGGCGCAATGAAGCATGCGGCAAGCCGACGTTACCCGAAACACTTCGGAAACCAAAATTCAAATTTCCATCAATTTAGATGGTACTGGTAAGGCTGAGCTGGCCTCAGGTGTCCCTTTCCTAGATCATATGCTCGATCAGATTGCCCGGCACGGCATGATTGATCTTAAAGTAGTCGCTAATGGCGATACCCATATTGATGATCACCATACCGTAGAAGATGTAGGAATTACCTTGGGCCAGGCTTTTGCTAAGGCAGTCGGCGATAAAGCGGGTATTACCCGTTATGGCCACTCCTATGTTCCTTTGGATGAAACCCTCTCGCGCGTTGTGATCGATTTCTCTGGTCGCCCAGGATTAGAGTTCAACGTACCATTTACTCGCGCTCGAGTGGGTGACTTCGATGTAGATCTCAGCATTGAGTTCTTCCGTGGTTTTGTGAATCACGCCGGAGTAACTTTGCATATCGATAACTTACGTGGCATTAATGCGCACCATCAGATTGAAACTGTGTTCAAGGCTTTTGGCCGTGCTTTACGCATGGCTTTGGCCATTGACCCACGGGCATCTGGTGCCGTTCCTTCAACTAAAGGCAGTCTCTAATTTAGACACCCATAGTTGCTCTGTAGACAACAGCGAAAGATAAGCTAAATTGGCGCAAACTATTGCGATCGTTGATTATGGGATGGGCAATCTCCGTTCCGTATATCAAGCATTTCATCATGTAGCTCCTGATGACAATGTGTTGATTGCACACAAGCCCGAAGAAATTCTCTCTGCAAATCGGGTTGTCTTACCTGGTCAAGGTGCAATGCCGGATTGCATGAAGCATCTCCAAGAGTCGGGTTTATTGGAGGCCCTATTAGAGGCATCCAAAAACAAACCCCTACTTGGAGTGTGTGTAGGCGAGCAGATGCTGTTTGATCAAAGTGCTGAAGTGCGGGCCACAGAAAAGACTCAGTGGACCCCTTGTTTGGGGATGATTCCGGGGGAAGTACGCCGTTTTGAGTTAGCCGGCAAGAAACAGGCTGATGGCTCTGCATATAAAGTCCCGCATATGGGGTGGAACCAGGTCCGCCAAGACTCTAAACACCCCTTATGGAGCGGTATTCCTGACTTAAGTAGCTTTTATTTTGTCCATAGCTACTATGTTGTGCCGCAGCGCAAAGAAGATATTGCAGGTTCTACAGAGTACGGCGATTGGTTTACTTCTGCGGTGGCGCGAGATAATATTTTCGCTACACAATTTCATCCAGAAAAAAGTGCAGAATACGGATTAAAGCTTTATCAAAATTTTGTTTCTTGGCAACCTTAATACTTTTAACCTTTAGATATGCTGCTGATTCCTGCAATTGATCTCAAAGATGGACACTGCGTTCGACTTGAACAAGGTGATATGGATAAAGCCACAGTTTTCTCTGAAGATCCTGGCGCGATGGCAACCCACTGGATTAGTAAAGGTGCGCGTCGTTTGCATCTAGTGGACCTCAACGGCGCATTTGCGGGCAAACTCAAAAATGAATCTGCCATCAAATCAATTCTCAAAGCGGTTGGTGATGAGATACCCGTTCAATTGGGTGGCGGTATTCGTGATCTAGAGACCATTGAGCGTTTATTAGATGACGGTATTAGTACTGTAATTATTGGCACTGCTGCAGTCAAGAACCCGGGCTTCGTTCAGGATGCTTGCACTGCATTCCCTGGCCATGTGATGGTTGGCTTGGATGCTCGCGATGGTAAGGTAGCTACAGATGGTTGGAGCAAGATTACTGGTCATGAAGTGATTGATCTTGCTAAGAAGTTTGAAGACTGGGGTGTTGAGGCCATTATCTATACCGACATTGGGCGTGATGGCATGCTCAAGGGCGTCAATATTGATGCCACTATCAAGTTGGCTCAGGCTATTCGTATTCCGGTCATTGCCAGCGGTGGCCTCTCAAGCAATAAAGATATTGAGGCTCTCTGTAAAGCAGAGGAAGAGGGTGTGATGGGCGTTATTGCTGGCCGCTCTATCTATGCTGGAGATCTTGATCTTGCAGTAGCTCAAAAGTATGCGGATGAGTTAACTCTGAAGTACATGAAGAAAATTATCTAGTGTTAACAAAACGCATTATTCCTTGTCTTGATGTCACTGCAGGGCGTGTTGTTAAGGGTGTGAATTTCGTTGGCTTGCGTGATGCAGGTGATCCTGTCGAAATCGCCAAACGTTATGACACTCAAGGCGCTGATGAGCTCACATTCTTAGATATCACTGCTACATCTGATGGCCGCGATCTGATTCTACACATCATTGAAGATGTTGCCTCACAAGTATTTATTCCTCTAACGGTTGGTGGCGGCGTCCGCGCTGTTGCTGATGTACGTCGTTTACTTAATGCTGGTGCAGATAAAGTGAGCATGAATTCTTCCGCAGTGGCTAATCCCGATTTAGTTTCAGATGCTTCCGCTTACTACGGCTCACAATGTATTGTGGTTGCGATTGATGCCAAGCAAACTACTGCTGGTAATTGGGAGGTATTTACCCATGGCGGCAGAACTGCTACTGGTATTGATGTAGTGGAGTGGGCTAGTGAAGTGGCTAAACGTGGCGCCGGCGAAATTTTACTTACCAGCATGAATCGCGACGGTAGCAAAGATGGCTTTGATTTGGCTTTAACGGCAGCCGTGAGCGATGCAGTATCTGTACCAGTAATTGCATCTGGTGGCGTTGGTAATTTGCAGCATTTGGTCGATGGGATTACCAAAGGCCATGCGGATGCCGTATTAGCGGCTAGTATTTTTCATTATGGCGAGTTCACTGTAGGGCAGGCAAAAGAATATATGGCTGCCCAAGGAATTCCGGTTCGGATTTAGCCTGTCTTCTGAGATTCGCTGTAAAGTTTAGGTATGACGCAATACCCAGATAAGCCTCAGAGCACATTCACTCCAATTCAGTCTTTACAAGCTGGCTCTTGGCTTGATGCTGTGGCATGGAATGAGCACGGTTTGGTGCCCGCAATTGCTCAAGAGGTCGGCAGTAAAGATGTCTTAATGATGGCTTGGATGAATCGCGATGCCCTTTTAGAAACCATCCGTTTAGGCGAAGCAGTCTACTGGACACGTTCCAGGCAAAAGCTCTGGCATAAAGGCGAAGAATCTGGCCATATCCAGAAAGTAAAAGAAATTCGCTTAGATTGTGATGGCGATACGATTTTGCTCATGGTTGAACAAAAAGATGGCATTGCCTGTCACACGGGCGAGCATAGCTGTTTCTTTTTGCAATGGGACTCTGTTAAATCTGCTTGGGTTGATGAGTCTGTGAAGTAGGCTTACTCTATAAAAGACATAAAATAATCGAATGACTAGTTCTGCTAATAAACCTTCTAATTTAGATTCTGCATTCGCACATCTGGCCGATGTCGTAGACCAACGTCGTGACGCCTTTAAGGCTGGCCAAGTCGACCCTAAGACTTCCTATACTGCCTTACTCTTTTCAAAGGGTGACGATGGAATTTTGAAGAAGATTGGTGAAGAGGCAACTGAGGCAGTTATGGCTGCTAAAGATGCTCGAAGTTCGAACTTAGCCCCACAGCAGCAAAAACTGCTGGTAGCTGAGATGGCCGATCTTTGGTTCCACTGTTTGATTGCCCTATCCCAATTTAACTTGCGCCCAGAAGACGTTATTAGCGAACTCGACCGCCGTTTGGGTACTTCAGGAATCGAAGAAAAGGCAGCCAGAAAAGCTGCTGGCAAGGAATAAATACCCATGTCGCACGATCCGAATTGTCTGTTCTGTAAGATTTCACAAGGTTTGATCCCATCCCAGAAGGTCTACGAGGATGAGGAAATCTACGCATTTAAAGATATCAATCCAGCCGCACCAGTGCATTTTTTGATGATTCCCAAGAAACATATCCCCATGCTGGAGTCAGCGGAAAGCATTGATGCCCCTTTGCTGGGTAGAATGATGGAATTAGCACCGCGTCTTGCCAAAGAGCAGGGCTGTCGTCCTGGTAAGGATGGTGGCTTCCGTTTGATGGTGAATAATGGTGCAGATGGAGGGCAGGAGGTTTATCACTTGCATTTGCATGTGATGGGCGGTCCGCGCCCCTGGAAAAAATAATCCAAGGAGATTTGAAATGGGCTCATTTAGCATTTGGCATTGGTTAATTGTTTTGGTCATCGTGATGTTGGTATTTGGTACCAAGAAATTACGCAATATCGGCCAAGATTTGGGTGGCGCTGTAAAAGGTTTTAAGGATGGTATGAAGCCGGGCGATGAACCTAAAGAGCAAATCCAGCAAGCTGCTGCAACAACAGAAAAAACTGTTGACGTGCAAGCTAAAGACATCAACAAGTGATTCTTGATAGCGCAATAGAAATCCATGTGGTTTTTAGAAGACTGCTTAAATGATTGATCTTGGGGTTTCAAAACTTGCGCTCATCGCGGTAGTTGCTTTAGTGGTAGTGGGTCCAGAGCGCCTGCCAAAAATTGCTCGCATGGCAGGTAATTTATTTGGTCGTGCACAGCGCTACATGGCGGATATTAAATCTGAAGTCAACCGCCAGATGGAGGTGGAAGAATTTAAAAAGTTCCGCGAAGAAAGTGCTTCTGCTCTAAAAGAAGTTGAGAATAGTATTAACTCCACTGTTCAAGAAGCCAATACCAACCTAAGCGATCAGGCCGATATTTTCGAAACCAGTTTTGAGAAGCTACCTCTTGATGAGAGGGCAGTGTGGGATAAGACTAAGCGTCAAGGCCGCAATAGCTGGGGTGTCAGGCGGGCAGCTAGACCCATATGGTTTAAACGCTCAGCAGGTGTACGAACACGAGTTCAATCTGGTGCCGCCAGAATGAAGCGCTTTCATCACAGCGCCATCAAATAAATAAAATAAGAATAAAAATACTTTCGCATGTCAGAAAATAATCCCACTGAAGAGTCAGGCTTGCAAGAATCTTTTCTTTCGCATTTATTTGAATTGCGCGATCGTGTTATCAAAGCAGCCTTAGCAATTATTATTGTCTTTGTTTGCCTGGTTTATTGGGCGCCAGATATTTTTCATTTATTTTCACAGCCATTACTCGATTCATTGCCAGCAGGCGGCAAGATGATTGTCACTGACGTTACCGGCTCATTCTTTGTCCCAATGAAGGTCACCATGCTGGTGGCATTTCTGATTGCATTACCGGTAGTGATTTATCAACTATGGGCTTTTATTGCACCAGGCTTATATCAACATGAGCGTAAGTTGGTTGTTCCATTAGTGGTGAGTAGTTACAGCTTATTTATTTTTGGTATGGCCTTTGCCTACTTTTTAGTATTCCCGACCGTATTTAATTTCATGGCTAGCTATAACGCACCGTTGGGCGCTGAGATGTCTACGGATATCGATAAATACCTAAGCTTTGCTATGAATACCTTTTTGGCTTTCGGTATTACGTTTGAGGTGCCTGTGGTGGTGGTTGTTCTGGTGCGTATGGGCATCGTACCTTTGGCTAAGCTCAAAGAAATTCGTCCTTATGTGATTGTGGGCGCCTTTGTGATTTCTGCAGTCGTTACCCCTCCCGATGTTTTATCGCAACTGCTGTTGGCCGTCCCGATGACTTTGCTCTATGAGCTAGGCTTATTTATTGCGCGCTTCTATACACCTAAGCCTGCAGAGGATGAGGCTACTAAAGAAGATCAAGCTAGCTCAGCATCAGTCTGATTTTTAGAGCTCTTAGAAAAAGTATCTGTCAGCCAACTGGTGACCCGATCAAAGCGATAACGTCTTTGCCGTAAGTTGCCCTCAACCTCGGGTTCAGCACCAGCAAAAGCTTTACCTGCTGCTAAAAGAGTACGGCGTTGTTGAATCGTATCAATCTGAATTAGACGTGGCAAGATCTTTGGCAATTCCCAACGAATATCAACCACAACGCAGTGTTCGCGCTGTAGTTGACCTACTTCGCAAAGCAGTAATTCAGCCTTGCTGAAGTTAAATTGATTGGCGATGATGATTCGATGGCACAGTAGCAGCCAGTCTTCATCTAACTTATGCTCTGCATGATGATTGATTGCCCGCTCTGCGTATTGCGCAAGCTCAAACCACTCATTTGATTTCGAGTGGGGGCAGCACTCTAAAATTTTACTGAGTAATATTTTTGCTTCTGGTATGCCTTGTTGATAAGCTTGCCATATCCAATAAGAGGCTTGTAGGCCGCGCACTTTTTCATCGGATTTTTCACGCTTGCGCCAAAGGTTGGCACCCTTGCGTAACTGTGCCTGTCCATGACCCAGGTCAGCAGCGCGATCAAAGCAGCGATCACTTTCTTTAGCGTTATAACCAGAAAATTGTGGGCGACGGTAAATTTCACCAAGCACATACCAGGCATCTCGATCACCATCTTTTGCGGCAAGCTCTAGCCAATGCACGGCCCTTTTGAGTGATGCGTTCGATTTTGTGTCGCCACCATCTAATTTTGCAAGACGTAAGCCCAAAGTTAACCTTGCAATGGTGAGTCCAAGCTCTGCTGCCTGTAATAAAGCATCTTCATTTTCATTCTCGAGCCAGGTATTCCATAAAGAGGAAAGTGCCTCATTTTTTGGTTGTAGCTTGATGAGTAATTCTTTGGCAAAGGTCGTAAATGGAGAATCTATTTCAGAAAGATCCTGTAGATATCCTCTGGCTAACTTTTGAAGGTTTGCAAAATCGAGATTGTTGTCCTCTTGCGGGATGGGAGCATCGATTCTTTTTTTGAGCCAATGGGCGAGTTGGACCTGAATCTCTTGATGCATTGGATTGGTTAGCAGGTTGGCAAGTTGCCACTTTGCTGCCAAGGTGGCCTCATCGCACACATTTCTTTTTGCCAGACTCCAAAATGATTGCCAACCAAAGCCAAAAGCTGGGGAGCCAAAGGTTTCTATGAGGGGAATATGGGCAATTTGACTAAAGAGCTCAGAAATTTCATGCTGAATTGAGCTTTCATTTTCAACCACTTGATTTTTAAGGGAAAAATACGATTTTTCGAGCCAAATTAAGGCATTAGCAGGCTGAATTGGGGTTTTAAATGCGCCGGTGATATAGGCGTGGGCTAATTTTTGTTGCGCCGATACATCACCCAGGCGCGCAGAACTGAGGATTTTTAGGAATTCGTGACTTGCCATATGACAATTTTGTCATCTAGGGGCCTTAAAAGATAGAAATCTAAGTCCTTGTTGCCGAGATACAACGAAGAAAGCCAAAAAACTGCCTTTTGACAAGCAAAAAGAGCTCTTAATTGCCCTTGCGCTCAGTCTCGTAGGGCAATACAAGCAAAATTACCAAGTCCCGAATTTATTTGGGCATTACTTTTAATTTTTGGAGATTCAAAGAATGAAAAAATCACTATTAGCACTTACAGCAATGGGAGCATTTGCTTCTGTAGCCCAAGCACAGTCAAGCGTGACTGTTTATGGCGTAATTGATGAAGGCTATGTTGGTAGCAATGTAAGACAAGGTCTAGGCGGTGCTGTAAATACAACCGCTGGCACAATGAAGGGAACCAAGGGCGGCTTTACTTCTGGTGCAGAATCTACAAACAGAATTGGTCTAAGAGGATCTGAAGATTTAGGCGGCGGTTCATCAGCTTTCTTCACACTTGAAATGGCGATCACTCCAGATTCAGGCTCTACTACACCTTTGGTTTCAACTACACGTCAAGCATTTGTAGGTTTGAAGAAAAATGGTATCGGCGCAGCTGCGATTGGTACACAAAACACTGTTGTTTATGACGCTCTTTTGGCATCTGATCCAACCGGTGTTAATAACATGATGGGTAGTTTGATGCATACATCTGCGACTAACGCAGCGATTGCTCTCCCATACACTTCTGGTCTTTCAAGCGATAACAGCTACAACACACGTATCGGCAATTCCCTGACATTCAAGTCAGACAAGTTTGCAGGCTTTGGTGCGCGTGCAATGGTTGTTGCTAATAGCGCAACGACTTCACAAACTAACACTGGCGGTGCAGCAGCAGGTGTCGGCGGTCAAAATAACGTAACTGGCGCAGCTTTAGGTATTGACTACACTTGGCAAAAATTGAATTTGACAGCCAACTATCAAACTTTCAAAGCATCAGCTAACACAAGCGCAATCACCACAGTTCCTACTCTCTTTGGTGCAACTGCTTCTGGTACTACTGGTTCCACCAATGCTGCTGGTGCCAACGTTCAGGACGATGGCCAGTACTACGCTGCAAACTATGACTTCGGTGTTTTGAAGGCTTACTACCAGTACCTGAACCGTAAGGCTACTTCTGTTTCTGCTCCAACTTATTACAATAAGTTTACTTCCCAGCAAATTGGTGTTCGTAGCTACATTACACCAACAATCGAAGCTTGGGCAGCGGCCTCTATGGGTAAATACCAAGGCATGGCAACTATTGTTACTACAGGTACACCATATACTCCTGGTCAGCAAAACTTGACAGCGATGCAATTGGGCGCAAACTACTGGCTTAGCAAGCGTACAAACTTGTACGCAATCTATGGTCAGGCTGCCTCATCTAACGTAGCGCTTACGCTCAATGGCAACACTAGCTCTACAAACGCTAACAACTATGCAGTTGGTGTACGTCACACTTTCTAATAGTTGCTTGATGCAAGTTGTATAGTTTTAATAAGAAGTGAAAAACACCCGCTTTCAGCGGGTGTTTTTTTTTCGCCTATTCAATGGTTTTGTACTCAATGAACTTCTGTAGGGACTATTTGACTTCACGGATGCGCACAGAAATAACGTTTACTGTATTAACTGGATTACCCATAAAATATAATGATGAATTCCTCTATCCAGACTCAGTTAGAGCAAGCAGTCAAAGCTTTTCATGGTCAGGACTTCTTTGGCGCTGAAAAGATTCTCAGAAATTTCATTGCTCAGACCCCAAATCATTACGACGCTACTCATCTTTTGGCAATTGTTTGTGCCAATCAAGGAAGACATCAAGAAGCAATTGAGTACTACCGAAATGCCCTCACATTAAATCCCCAGAGTATCTCCGTACTGTCTAACTTAGGCGCATCCTTAAACTCAATCGGCCAAAATAATGAAGCGCTTTCTTTTTTGGATAGGGCCTTAGCGTTGAATCCAAATTTAGCTGCGCTATGGTTCAATGCGGGTAACATTGTTAGTGATTTAGGGGACTTCAAAAAAGCAGCTCATCTTTATGAAGAATGTATTAAATTAAACCCAGAATATCTCCAGGCACATAATCATTTGGGTAAAGCCCTATTTAATACTGGCGACTACTCTAAGGCGCTCATTTGCTACGATAAAGCGCTCGAGCTAAGTCCCGATCATCCTGAAGCTTGGTCTAATAAAGGTAATGCCCTAGGAGAATTAAGGCGCTTTAAGGAGGCTTTAGCTTCTTACGACAGGGCGCTTGAACTAAAGGCAGATTATGTGGAGGCCTGGTCCAACAAAGGGCTCACATTACAAGAGCTCAAAAAATATGACGAGGCCTTGGTTTGCTACGATAAAGCGCTCGAGCTTAATCAAGAGTATGTAGAGGCTTGGTCCAATAAAGGCAATGCGCTAGGGGAATCGAAGCAATTTAGTGAAGCCTTGGCCTGCTACGATAAAGCCTTGAGCTTGAATTCAGATTACGCTGAGGTTTGGGCGAATAAGGGCAGCATCTTAAGTCTATTGAAGCGCTATGAAGAATCCAGTCTTTGCTATAAGAAGGCCCTAGAGCTAAAAGATAATATTGATTGGATTTTTGGCGATCATATGTATGCGAATATGAGAGTCTGTGATTGGGCTGGCTTTGAAGAAAACGCCGAATTGCTAGGTAGAAAAGTACGCTCTGGTGAAAAGGTAATTAACCCTTTTCAAATCTTGGCCATAAACGATGACGCGCTCATGCATCGACAATGCGCTCAAATTTACGTTGCTGATCAGTATCCAGAAAATCCTACTCTCGGGTCGATACCTAAGCGGCCTAGAAAAGAAAAAATTTGTATTGCTTACTATTCTGCAGATTTTTGTAATCACCCAACTGCACACTTGACCGCTGAGTTATATGAGTTGCATGATAAGTCTCAATTTGAGGTAATTGCTTTTTCTTTTGGGCTCGATGATAAGAGCCTGATCCGGTCACGCTTAAGTCAATCTTTCAGTCAATTTATTGATGTTAGAGGCTTTTCAGATGAGGATATTGCCAAACTCTCTCGTAATCTAGGTGTAGATATTGCAATAGATTTGGGAGGATTTTCTGCAGAAAACCGAACCGGTATTTTTGCTTATCGTGCTGCACCTATCCAAGTTAATTACCTGGTATATCCAGGTACTATGGGTGCAAAGTACATGGATTACATGATTGCTGACCAAACCCTGATTCCCGCAGTGTCGCAACATTTTTACTCTGAAAAGATAGCCTATTTACCAAATAGCTATCAGGTTAACGATAGTAAGCGCACCGTTTATGGTGAGCAACCAACTAGACAAAATTTAGGGTTACCAGAGAAGGGTTTTGTCTTTTGTTGTTTTAATAATAATCACAAAATTGTGCCAACAACTTTTGATTTGTGGATGCGGATACTAAAAGCTGTAGATGGGAGTGTCTTATGGCTTCTTGAGGACAATCCTGCAGCAGCAGAAAATCTTCAAAAGGAGGCTCTAAAGCGAGGAGTTGATGGAAGTAGGCTGGTATTTGCTAAGCGCGTATCGGCCTCAGAGCATCTGATGCGTCACCGTGCTGCAGATTTATTTTTGGATACCCTCCCCTACAATGCCCATACAACAGCTAGTGATGCTCTGTGGATGGGGTTGCCGGTACTGACCCTCATGGGTGAATCATTTGCTGGGCGTGTAGCGGCCAGCCTGCTAAATGCAGTTGATTTGCCAGAGCTCATCACAAACTTGGGACAAGAGTATGAGGCGCTTGCAATCGCCTTGGCAACTGACTTAGAGAGCTTGGGGGCTATCAGAGAGCGACTTGAGAAGAATCGGCTAACGCAGCCTCTATTTGATACCCCACTATTTACCCGCAATCTTGAAGCGGCTTACATTAAGATGTACGAAGTCTATCAAGCGGATTTGGCTCCTAGACACATATCTATCTAGTTTTTACGATAGATTCAAGAAGGTGCTAGTACTTAATTTGGCCAAGAGCGCTAGATTAAAGCGCGAAAATCTGCTAAAAAAGATTAATAGCCTTAAAAGATGTTTTAATTAATTGATGGTTTTCAAAAGG
>CAJEZV010000018.1 GCA_903995005.1 uncultured beta proteobacterium | reverse complement strand
GTCCATCAGGTTCCTTCCAACAATGTCGTACCAAGCCGGCATGACATAGCCGCCATTCACGGTGACGGACATACTTGGTGCGCTCGGAAATATAAATCGAATACCAGGACAGCCAGTTAAACTGAGCTCTGGAATGATCGGCACAAAGTCATTGCCGTCAGCGCCAAGGCCGTGTAGCCAAATAACAGCTGCTGTCGGGTTTGGAATGGTTTCTAGCTCGATGCAAGGTAGTAATGCCATAGGGTATCCGGTAGGTATGGGGTTCTTAATCTTGAAGACCAATAGGGTACCTCAAAAAGCTTTGAGGTGGCTAACCCAAACAATCAAGCTAGCTCAAATGATGAGTTAATTATTAAATCAGCACATCTGCCATTAGAGTTTGATGGGAGAGCTCAGATATAGATCGCTAAACGAGTTCAACTTTCCACAACTACAAATTCACCAAGCGTTAATTTTTCTCTGAATTGAGAAAAAGAAAATAGCACCTTTATTTTATTGGTATTAATGACCTCGATCTTGCCCTCGGGGGTTAAATTGGCAAGATACTCGCCTTCCGGAAAGAGGGCTTCTGGAATAGTTTTTATCTCCTGCATATGAGCCTCAAGTAAAAGGCTTTTTGTAATTTTGATACGCATGCCGTATCTTAGGTTATAGAAATTAGCAGCATTTCAAGGGCTGCACAGTTTCGATAATCCGATGCACCAATTTTGGGTTTTAAAAATGAATGCCAATAAAGCCTTTTAGCAAAGCTTTATTCTGGTATCGGTGTAAATATGATCCGCTGTTCGCACCTAAGTAGTGCAACTCACAAGCTTAATTTAGTAAATCCAAGAAAGTTTGAGTAAATTCATCAGGGGGCCTGGGTCAAGAGCCATGGGGCCTAAAAATGGATGAATAAATAGCACCAAGAAATATAAAACACCCACAATAGTAAGCCCCAAAAATAGTATGAGGATCAGATGAGTTTTGGCTGATCTCATTTTAAAGAGGCAGGAAAAGAATAAAAAAATGAGCGAGCTACTCAGAAGTCCTAGCCATGCAGGGGAGGCCAAAGCAAAGCGTGCATTGTAGACCCGACTTCGTCGTAGCTCGGTAGCTTCGGATGCCAGGCGCAGCATCTGTAGATGAGCATTTGATTGACCTGTATTCTGAGGTTGAATATGAATAACGAGAGAATCAATTTTCAACAATTCTTGATAGGCCTTAACGCTGAACTGATCTTTACTTAAAAGCGGCCACTCTTCTTCGATAACAGTTTTTGTGTAGGTTCTAATGGCTTCCTGCCCTTTTTTCTCCAACTCTGGCGGAAAGGCTGAGAAGAGCCGGTACATATTATTCAGAGTGCTAGCCTCTTTCGCAATAGCATCACTCACCCCATTGTAATTTTGCCAAACCAATACCGTAACAAAAGCAAAAACAAGGCTATATACAATTCCCATGGCGTTATAGATGTAGCCTGCGAATTCAGAATCTTCGCCAAAAAGAAGATTTGGAAATAATTTTTGAAAGAACCAGAAAACGATAAAGCAAAGAGATAGCACTATAAAAGATATCTCGATTCGAAGGCTAACATCAGAAAACTCAAGGGCATATCTTAATAAGGGGAGATCCATGATGGCGCCGTATCGATAAGAGTGGTGAGGGGAGAGTTCAAACACTGTGTGACTAAGGCTATAGCCTAAACTATTTCGATAGAAAAAGAAAAGGTTTCAATAGTCTCTGAAGAGGTAATCAGAAAGGGTTAAGATTACTTATTCCTTCTAAATGAAGAGCCCAATAAACAACCGATCATTGAGTGCATAAGATATGAGTAAATTCGCTTTCCAATTTGAAAAAGCCTACATTAATGGCCAATGGGTAGATGCTGATAACAAAGCTACTATTGACGTTACCAATCCTGCAACAGGAGAGCTCATTGGTACGGTTCCCAATATGGGGGCTATGGAAACTCGCAGAGCCATTGAGGCTGCAAATAAGGCTTTGCCTGCATGGCGCTATAAAACCGCTAAAGAGCGTGCGCGAATCTTGCGTAACTGGTTTGATCTCATTATGAAGAATCAAGATGCCCTTGCTCAGTTGATGACTGCAGAGCAAGGAAAGCCTTTGGCTGAGAGTAAGGGAGAGATTGCATACGGTGCTTCTTTTATCGAATGGTTTGGTGAAGAAGCAAAGCGTCTTTATGGTGAAACTATTCCTGGCCATGCAAGCGATAAAAGATTGATCGTGATTAAGCAGGCCATTGGTGTTTGTGCTGCGATTACACCGTGGAACTTTCCGTCTGCCATGATTACCCGTAAAGTCGGCCCCGCCTTAGCGGCCGGTTGTACTATTGTTTTGAAGCCTGCCAGTCAAACGCCATTTAGCGCTCTAGCACTATGCCAATTAGCTGAAGAGGCTGGCATTCCGCCTGGGGTATTTTCTTGTGTGACAGGCTCTGCTACTGCTATTGGCGGTGAGCTTTCATCAAATCCAATTGTCAAAAAACTCAGCTTTACTGGATCAACCGAAATCGGCAAGCTCCTACTAGCGCAATGTGCAACGACCGTAAAGAAAGTTTCTATGGAGTTGGGTGGTAATGCGCCCTTTATTGTTTTTGATGATGCCGATATTGATTTAGCAGTAGCGGGCACCATTATTTCTAAATACAGAAATGCAGGACAAACTTGTGTTTGCGCGAACCGCATCATGGTGCAAGACTCAATCTACGATATCTTCGTTGAAAAATTCGCTAAAGCAGTGAGCGCCCTTAAAGTTGGCAGTGGCGTTGAGGCGGGGACTGTGATTGGGCCATTGATTGACGAACGCGCACTTGTGAAAGTGGAAGAACAAGTCAACGATGCTGTTAAAAAAGGCGGCAAAGTGGTTCTTGGCGGGAAACGTCATGCCTTGGGAGGTTCGTTCTATGAGCCTACCGTGGTCTCTGGCGCTACTAGAGACATGCTGGCCTTCAGAGAGGAAACCTTTGGGCCATTGGCTCCAATTTTTAAGTTCTCTAGCGAGGCTGAAGCTATAGAAATGGCGAATGACACTCCATTTGGTTTGGCGGCCTATTTCTATAGTCAGAATATCGGCCGGATTTGGCGTGTAGCTGAAGCGCTAGAGTACGGTATGGTTGGCATTAATGAGGGTCTTATCAGTAATGAGGTAGCACCATTTGGCGGCGTCAAAGAAAGCGGTCTTGGTCGCGAGGGGTCTCAGCATGGCATCGAAGATTACTTAGAGATGAAGTATCTTTGTATGGGTGGCATTAAAGCAGTGGAATAGAAAACAAGCAATAAAGAAAAATAAACAGAAAAATATAGAGATGAAGTCATCGACAGTTGAAGATGCTATTACCTCACGTAAGTCCGTCAGGGCTTTCACTAAAGAGAGTGTTTCAAAAGAGGTCATCACTAAGCTTCTAAATATTTCTGCTAGAGCGCCATCGGGCACTAATACTCAGCCTTGGAGGGCTTATGTATTAGAGGGTAATGCCCTTGTAGATTTATGTGCAAAGGTATGTGCAGCATATGACAGCATTGCTGCTAACCCTGAACTAGAAAAAGAGTATCAAGCTGGCTACGACTATTACCCCACTAAATGGTTTAGTCCCTATATCGACAGACGTCGTGAAAATGGCTGGAGCTTATATGGCCTTCTTGGAATTACCAAGGGCGATAAAGATAAGATGCATGCACAGCACCGTAAGAACTTTGAGGCCTTTGGCGCACCCGTTTGTATCTTCTTTACCATTGATAAAGAATTGGGCAGAGGTTCGATGCTTGACTATGGCATGTTCTTGCAGAGCTTTATGGTGGCGGCTAGAGGTGAGGGCTTAGATACTTGCCCGCAAGCTGCTTGGAATCATTACTCCAAAATCATTTTGCCATTTATCGGCGCAAAAGAGAATGAGATGTTGGTATGCGGTATGGCACTTGGCCATGCTGATAAGGCCGATATTGTGAATACCTTCCATACGCCTCGAGTTACTGCTGAAGAATTTACTACTTGGCTTAAGTAATTAATTCTTGATACGAGCGCTCTTGCGAGTTCTTTCGTAAAAGTTATCCGGCTTTGACTTTACCCAAGCAATAAACTTACCCATCTCTGGGTGGCTCTTCAGAATTTCGGCAGTATTAAACTGCTGAGCTAATTCAGATTCAGTAAATAGAGCATGTATTTGTTTATGGCAGATGCGATGCAGATATTCTGTGGTCTTGCCCCCTTTAGATTTTGGTACCAGGTGATGGGCGTCTTTTTGGGATTCCGGAATAAGTCTCTCGCAAATTGGACATACGAGTTTCTCCGCCTTATTGATAGGCCGGGGCTCAAGAGAAATTAGCTTTTTACGAACTTTGCCAAGCATAGGGTCTAATGTCGGTGCTTTTGAAGATGAAGGGTTTCAGCCAGTTTAGTCAATAAGTCTTAAACTCGCAGGGTGCCAAAATTTTCCAAAAATAATCTGACAGATGCTGATCTATCTCGCTTAATCGAAATGGCCTGGGAAGATCGCACGCCATTTGATGCCATTGAGAGCCAGTTTGGCCTATCTGAATCTGCAGTCATTGAATTAATGCGTGGTCAATTAAAGCGCAGCTCCTTCAATTTATGGCGCAAGCGCGTCACCGGCAGGACAACTAAGCATGTGGCTTTGAGGAGTAAGTTGGTCAATCGCGCACATTGCCCAACTCAATATAAACACAAATGAGTAAACCAAAGAGGCTGATATTGATTCTGGGAGATCAATTAGATCTCCAGAGCGCAGCGCTCCAGAATTTTAATTTCGAGACCGATGAAGTCATCATGATTGAGTCGGTCAATGAGGCTCAATATGTTTGGTCTCATAAAGCCAAAATAGCCCTCTTTTTATCTGCCATGCGGCACTTTGCTAAAGCCCTCAAGGACCTGAAGTACCCGCTTGTCTATATCAAAGAATCAAGCCTATCGATTGCCGATACCTTAAAGGAGTGCATACAACAGCAAGGCACTCAACAGTTGGTTTGTGTAGAGCCTGGAGAATATCGTCTCAAGGTTGCTATTGAGAAGCTAACCCAAGATCTGAGCATTGATTTGGATATGCGTGAAGACAATCATTTTTATTGCACTCATCAAGAATTTACTCAGTGGGTAGCCAATAAAAAAGAGCTTAGGCTAGAATATTTTTATCGGCTCATGCGTAAGATCCATCAAATTTTGGTGGACGCTGATGGCAACCCTGAGGGCGGCCAATGGAATTTCGATCAGGATAATCGCAAGCCATACCCAAAGAAAGGTCCTGGCCTGATTGATAAGCCGCTTTCTTTTGCGCGCGACGCGATTACCAAAGAGGTGCTTGATTTTGTTGGCAAGACCTACAAGGATCACCCTGGATCCTTAGACGCATTTGACTGGCCTGTAACTAGAGAGCAGGCTCTAGAGGCGCTAGATTATTTTGTTGAGTATCGCCTCAGAAACTTTGGCGTTTACCAAGATGCGATGTGGACCGATACCCCCTTTGGTTGGCACTCTATCCTCTCTAGCTCCATGAATCTGAAATTACTCAACCCCAGGGAAGTGGTGGATGCAGTACTGATCGCTTGGAAAAAGTATTCTTTAGACCTCTCTACGGTAGAGGGCTTCATTCGTCAAATACTGGGCTGGAGAGAGTTTGTACGTGGCATGTATTACTTGGATATGCCACAGATGGCGCAGGATAACCATTACAAGCACACAAACAAGCTACCAAGCTGGTATTGGAGCGGTAAGACTGAGATGGCTTGCATGAAAGATGCCATTGGACAAACACTGCAATACGGTTACGCACACCATATACAACGCTTAATGGTTACTGGAAACTTTGCATTATTGGCAGAAGTGCTTCCATCAGAGGTGTGCGATTGGTATCTAGCAATTTATGTAGATGCCATTGAGTGGGTTGAGCTTCCCAATACTGCAGGGATGGCGCTGTTTGCTAATGGGGGAAGGTTTACAAGCAAGCCTTATATTGCAAGCGGTGCTTACATTAAACGCATGAGTAATTACTGCAATGATTGTAAATACAAGCCTGATGTGCGTTTTGGGGAAAATGCTTGTCCGGTCACTACCCTGTATTGGAATTTCTTAATCAAGCATCGAAATCAATTTGAAGCAAGTCCAAGGACTAGATTAATGACTGCAAACTTGAAAAGAATTAGCGATGAAGATCAAAAATTAATCACTATTCATGCCAAAAAGATTCTCAGTAATTTGGATGTAATCTAGGCGCGATGATGAAAACCAGTTTCAAGGGAAATAAAAGCTTCTTACCAAGCAAGCCCTGCATTGTTTGCAAGAAAGAGATGGCTTGGAGGAAATCTTGGGCTAAGAACTGGGAATCCGTGAAATATTGTTCGGATGCCTGTAGGCGTAAAAAGCCGGATTAAGTCAGGCTTGCGCTTACCTCGGCTGAGCGATCCCAAAGATTGGGCACTTGTTTGGAGGAGTATCCGGAAACAAATTGCTTAGGTTGGCCGGTTAGGGGGTCATAGATATGACGCTTCACAGCGCCAATATTGGCTCCGTATACATGAATACTGATAGAGGTTTTGTCTGGAATAGCATTGCTCACCACATGAATATCGCCAATAGTCGGACCAACCGCTTCAATGTCGCCCTCACGTAAAACAGTTTCAGGGCCATCGGTCACTAATTCACCAGAAGGCAATTGCTGATAGCGCTGCCCTTTTTCCATTCCTCTAAGCATGCCAACGAGTCCCCAGATGCAGTGATCATGTATCGGCGTCTTTTGACCGGGGCCCCATACAAAGCTGACTACAGAAAATCTTCCCAATGGATCTGCATGCAACAGATACTGTTGATAAAACTCCGGGTGTGGAATAGTGCAAAATTCTGGAAGCCAGTCATCTGACTGTATCAGTGTTTTAAGTAACTCAGAGCCTTTGGAAATGAGATTGGCTTGTGCAGTTTCTTGAGAAACCAAATTCGTCATATCAATCACAAATTCTCGCAGAGGTGCGATGGTATCCAGTTGATTGCTCATATCTTCACTCTCCAAAGGCCTTTATTGGTATTTTAATACCCATAGAGATTGCGAGAATAGTTTGACCAAATCCTATTCAGCGAGCGTCTTTTGTGGGTTAATATTTGTAGGTAAATTCGCCAAAGGGATATTGCTGATGCGCATCATGATTTTTATCTGCCTGGTTTTATCCCCGCTCGTTTTAACGGGTATGGAGCTATTTCATCCGGCGCATTTCACAGCCAATCCAGGTATGACAGCATATTTATGTCATCCTCAACCCCATGATCCACACTATGATGCTTTGGCATACTTTGGCCCTCATTGGTGGTTTCTTCTACATATGGTACAAACGCCATTGGTTGTACTGGTTGGAATTGGCTTATTAATTTTAGGTGACACCTTTTATCGCGACCCAGCATATAAGCCAAAAGGTGAAATTTTTTCTTGGATTTCAAGATCTGCTGTTTTCTTATTCGTTGTGTACTTCACGGTTCTCGATAGCATCGGTGGAATTGCTTTAGGTCGTCAACTCCTTGTGATTGATCAGCTCTTTGCAGCTGGAGAAATCAGTGGCTATGATGCGCATGTCATTCAGCGCTTCTTAGATATTATGTGGGTTGATTCTTGGGTTGGTGGTGTTGGATCTTTTGTGAGCTTGACTGGCTCATGGGCTGTATTTGTTGCTGCTAGCTCCTTAGCTATTTATCTCATACTCAATAAAAAAATCAATATTATCAGCTTCGCTTTGCTGTTGGGCTTCGGTTGGGAGCTGCAACTAGCCCACGCTAGTTACCATGGCCCCATCGCTTTCTCATCTCTGGCGCTTGCAACCATGATCTACCTTTACCAGAGTCGACTATCCAAGCAAGACCCTTTCTCTGTAACATCAAAATAAGCAAAACAGAGTGTTTGAAGGTTTGTAAGTTATGGATTGCAATATTAAAATTGATCGCGATGCTATTGCACGTTACGGCATTAATGTTTCTGATGTCAATGAAGTGATTGAAACGGCGATTGGTGGCAAGCAAGCCAGTATTGTTTACGAAGGGGAGAGACGCTTTCCTTTAGTACTCCGTTACCCGAGCCCCTATAGAAATAATATTGATGCAATTGAGAATATTATTTTGCATTCTCCCAATGGCGCTCAGGTACTGATGCGAGATTTAGCTGAGATCTCGCTGGTGGAGGGGCCTGCCCAAATTTCTCGTGAGTCTGGTAGACGTCGCTTGGTTGTCGGTGTCAACGTTGATGGCCGTGACTTGGGCGGATTCGTTCAAGAGGCTCAAAGTTTGATTGCTAACAATGTTGAATTACCACAAGGGTATACCTTGCAATGGGGCGGCCAGTTTGAAAATATGCAAAGAGCGATGGCTCGCCTCATGATTATTATTCCGCTAACTATTCTGGCAATTTTCTTCTTGCTCTTTATGCTCTTCAAATCGCTTAGATTAGCTAGCTTAATTATCTTGGTGCTGCCATTTGCTTCTATTGGCGGTGTCTTTGGATTATTCCTGACAGGCGAGTATCTCTCAGTACCAGCAGCAGTTGGATTTATTAATCTTTGGGGTATAGCCGTGCTCAATGGAGTAGTGCTGATTTCCTTTATCAAGCAGCTGCGCGAGGACGGCTATAGCATGGAAGATGCTCTGCTACATGGCTGCGGGCATCGCTTTCGGCCTGTCATGATGACGGCATCAGTGCCGATGTTGTTCTCAGGTGGCCCAGGGTCTGAGGTTACTCGCCCTCTTGCTGCAGTGGTTATTGCTGGCTTGGTGACCTCAACAGCCTTAACATTATTAGTACTACCTGTCTTATATAGATGGTTTGAAGAAAAAGAGGTGGAAGCATGATGGAAGTCAAGGCGGTGATTCGCCCAAATAAGTTGGCTGCCCTTAGAACAGCCTTATTAGAAACACCTGGATTTCCAGGAATGACGGTAACTAAGGTCGAAGGTTGTAGTGCGCCCTCCAAAACTAGTAAAGCCAATATCAAAGATGAGCTCACAGATTACTCTGCAAAAGTTCGCCTTGAAATTGTATGTAACGATGAAATTGCAGAAGTCCTCATGGATAAGATAGTGGCAGTCTGTCAGACTGGGCAAATGGGAGATGGTGTTGTGTGGTGTACCCCGGTTCCTAAAGCCTTCTTCATTGCCAAATCATCAAGTTAAGTCAGTCTAAATCCGTTTTTAATCTATTTGCATGTAAATTAAGTCCAATTCAGGGCTATGCACTTTAATTGGCATGTATTAATATGTTCATGACAACTAACATCTGGAGGTATATATGGACCAAAAACGCATGATTACAGTACGCGATAAATCAAAAAATATTTACCTGATAGGTATTGCAGTATTTACAGGTATTTTCTCAACGATTGCAATTTGTGCCTGGTTTCTATCAAGCCTCAATTTTTAAGATTTCGTATTCAGTAATTCTGGGTACACCAGTCATTGACCTAAACTAGTATTGCTACCCCATGCCTATCGACAGGCTTGGTATTTTTTTTATCCATTCTATTGTTTGAGAGATTCTTCATGGACAAAATGCACTTCACAAGAATGGATCAAGGCACTACAGCTGACTTTGAGGTCATGAAAGAGGTTCATGAAAGAACCTTGACTAATCTTCCTGACAAACTATTTAGTCTCTTGGAGGATCTAGCCAAAGATACTGCCTATAACATCACACGTAAGGACCATTGTCTGCAAGCTGCTACTAGAGCCTTGCGTGATAATCGCGACGATGAGTATATTGTAGTTACTTTGTTCCACGATATTGCTGAGCCTTTAGCCCCCTTTAATCATGGCGAGGTTATTGCATCTATCTTGCATCCTTTTATCTCTAGAAATAATTATTGGATGCTGGTCCAGCATGGTTTATTTCAGACCTATTTTTATGCTGATAAGCTCGGCTTAGATCCAAATGCGCGTGATCAGTACAAATCTGATCCCGCTTATGAGCAAACGGTAGAGTTTTGCGCCAAGTACGATGAAATCTCTTTTGATCCTAATTATAAAAGTGAGCCCCTATCTACATTTGACCCAATAGTAAGAAGAGTGTTAAAAAAACAATGGATTGCTCCATAAGTCATTTTCAATGTTTTTAAAACTCTTCCCTAATTATTGAATGAGTTTTTGATCTAGCAGCCTTTATTCCTAATGTCTAGGGTTCACCTGAAGAAGAGAAATACGCTAGTGATTGCAATCAGTCCATAAAGGATGAGGTAAATCTTGACGTCTTTAAAAACAACTTCCCAAGGAATTTTTTTTGTATTTTAAAAGATAGAGGTGATAGATAACTGGTGAAATCAATATCACACTAAACTCAATGATGAGTTCTAGTCTTTCTCCAGTCATCTATTTAATATATTTGCTTTTTGAGAAAATGATCACAGCAACAAATACGATGCCTATGGCAAAGAGTAAGAAAGATCCTGTTTTGACATAGACAATAAAGTCTAGAAATGCCAGGCCAAATGCAAATAATCCCCATTTATCTCTAGACATTGAATATTTCCTTAAAAATATTTAATTCATTTCAGGCTGTTCATAGCAGCGTCAAAATGGGCCTATTACTATCGGTACTCGCTTAAATCATAACCCAGGCTTTTAGTTTTGTGTCATGACTTTGGTTGCTTAAATTGATCTAAAACTACAGGTAGATTTTTTTAAAATAGGTTTAGGGGAAAGCGCATTAATGATGCGATATTGGTTTCACCCTAAAGAAAAAGCCCTCGAACTTTCATTCGAGGGCTTATATGAAATGACTTAGCTAATTAAGCGTTTGCCAAATGTGCTTCTAAAGTCTTGGTGAACTTATTAGCGTGGCTACGCTCAGCCTTCGCTAATGTTTCAAACCAGTCAGCGATTTCATCAAAGCCTTCATCGCGTGCTGTTTTTGCCATGCCTGGGTACATATCTGTGTACTCATGAGTTTCGCCGGCGATAGCTGCTTGCAATGCTTCAGCAACTGTCTTAGCTGGCATGCCAGTACCTGGCTCGCCTGCACCGCCTTCAATCAAGTACTCCATATGACCGTGAGCGTGGCCTGTTTCACCTTCAGCTGTTGAGCGGAATACTGCTGCAACATCATTCGCACCAGCGATATCTGCTTGGTTCGCGAAATATAAGTAACGACGATTTGCCTGTGATTCACCAGCAAATGCTTCTTTCAAAGACTGCTCAGTCTTTGTACCTTTTACAGTTTTAGCCATGTTTGACTCCTAAAAATGGGTTATTTGAAATAGGGGTGATTGCATCACCACGGACCTATTATGGACAAAATTAGCAGCCCCAATAATCGTATTTTTGTATGGTCTTGATAGTTAAAAACAACTGATATAAATATTTAAATTAATAAAATAAAACACCTTAGCTACATTAAAATAGGTGTTGAGAAAGATAAACCCTCAAAGCAAGCCTTTATTTGAGGGTTTATTGGTAGCTTGAGCTCAATTACCCCCAAATTCCTAGGTATTTAGTTATTTTCTATTGAAATTGTTAATTAATACAATTTTACTATCGGATCTTTGGGTCATACACTAGCGCCATTGAGTTGCATGACCCATGCAGAAAAATATAAGAGAGCGAATATGACAACACGTGAAGGTAGCCTAGAGGCTCCAACAAGACACCCCTTGGATTGGAAAAATCCTAAGTTCTACGATAAGGCTGATTTAGAAGCTGAGATGGAGCGCGTATTTGATCTGTGTCATGGATGCCGTCGCTGCGTTAGCCTCTGTGGTTCTTTTCCAACTCTATTTGATTTGGTTGATGCTACCGAAGATCTCGAGATGGAGCAGGTCGATAAGGCCGACTATCAGAAGGTGGTTGATCAATGCTACCTCTGCGATGTTTGCTATATGACTAAGTGTCCTTATGTTCCACCACATCCTTGGAACATTGATTTCCCGCACCTGATGTTGCGCGCGAAGGCTGTGAATTTTAAGGATGACAAAGCAACCTTCCGCGATAAATTACTTTCATCTACGGACAAGCTTGGTCACTTCGCTGGAATTCCGATTGTTACTCAAGCAGTCAATGCAGTAAATAGCACTGGACTTGCGCGCTTGGTAATGGAGGGCGCCTTGGGTGTTGATAAGAATGCTTGGATTCCTGAATACGCTCCTAAGACTTTCCCACAGTTGGCGAAGAAGTCCGACGCATGGCCAGTCGTTGATGGCGCTAAGACTCCAGGCAAGGTGGCTATCTATGCCACTTGCTACATCAACTACAACGAGCCCGGAATTGGTCAAGACCTCATTAAAGTTCTCAAACACAATCAAATTCCATATGAGTTAGTGGATAAGGAAGCCTGCTGCGGTATGCCAAAGCTAGAGCTTGGTGACTTAGAGTCTGTTGCAGAGAACAAAGAAAAGAATATTCCTAAATTGGCTAAATTAGCGCGTGAAGGATATGCAATTCTGACTCCAATCCCATCATGCACATTGATGTTTAAGCAGGAGCTACCTCTGATGTTCCCAGATTGTGCTGATACGCAGTTAGTAAAAGAGGCGATGTGGGATCCATTTGAATACTTTATGGCACGCAATTCTGATGGGCTGCTGAAAAAAGATTTCAGCAAAGAGTTGGGACATGTTAGCTATCACATGGCTTGCCATTCTCGCGTACAAAACGTGGGTCAAAAAACTGCTGAAACTCTGAAGCTCATTCCTGGTACGGAAGTCAATGTTGTTGAGCGCTGCTCAGGACATTCTGGAACTTGGGGTGTCAAAAAAGAGTTTCATGAAACAGCGATGAAAATTGGTAAGCCTGTTTTTAAGAGAATGGCCGAGGAAGAGCCAAATTATATTAGCTCGGATTGTCAGCTTGCCGGTCATCATATTGAGCAAGGTATGGAAGAGTTGGGATTGCCAAAATCAGAAATGGCGCATCCACTTACCTTGCTTGCTAAAGCATACGGTCTGTAAGTAAAACCAATAAAAAATACAAAGGAATTATTAAAATATGGCAACTATTACACGCGATAGCCTTTTAAGTCTTGAGGCCTATCATAAAGAGCGCCCTGAATTTCGCGAGAAGGCAATCAAAGAGCGTCGTTTACGCACGGTTCATCTTGGTGATCATGTGACGATGATTTTTGAGAATGAATTTTTAATGCGTTATCAGATACAAGAAATGTTACGCGTAGAAAAAACATTTGAGGAAGAAGGCATTGAGGATGAATTGAATGCCTACAACCCCTTGGTTCCAGGAGGCTCTGACTTCAAGGCAACGATGATGATTGAATATCCTAATGAAGCTGATCGCAAGGTCGCACTTGCTAAATTAGTCGGCATTGAGCATCAGATCTTTATTGAAGTAGAAGGGCAGCCGCGCGTCTACGCTATTGCTGATGAAGATTTAGAGCGCTCTACTGCTGAGAAAACATCTGCAGTTCACTTCATGCGTTTTGATCTGAGCGACGATATGAAGAGAGCATTGAAAGCTGGCGCTCAACTAATGGTAGGTTGTGATCACAAGGGTTACCCAATGCATGTTCAAACTCTACCACTAGAAACCCTGGCATCTTTAGTCTCTGACCTAAGCTAGTAAGGCCTGCTCTAAAGGTAGGTAACTCCAGGTAGATCAGCTTCACGTATAACCTTGGCCAATTCTTCCATGGCAGCAGCACGAGGGAAATTTTTGCGCCAGACAAGACAAATTCTTCTAGTGGGGATGGGCTCTTCAAAAGGGATATAGCGAATGAGCTGATCTGTCGCATCTGGGTCAGTAACGGAGGTGCGAGGCATCACGGAGATGCCAATGCCACTGGCTACCATTTGTCGAATGGTTTCCAAAGAAGATCCTTCAAAGCTGCGTTGCTCACCAAGAGTAGCGCCTGAGCCAAAGCGGTTTAGCTCTGGGCAAACTCCCAGGACATGATCTCGAAAGCAGTTACCCGTTCCGAGCAATAAAGTATTTTGCTCTTTGAGTTCAAGGTGCGGTATCGAGGCGCGGAACTCCCATGGGTGACCTTTAGGCACGGCAACTAAAAATGGTTCATCGTATAAATCAATTTGGTTTAAGCCAGTGTTTGTAAACGGCTCTGCCAATACCAAGCAATCTAAAGCGCCTTGACGCAGTATCTCAAGCAAACGAACGGTATAGTTTTCTTCCAAAAATAACGGAGCATTAGGTAAGCGCTCTCTTGCAATCCTCACCAAGCTGGGTAGCAAGTAGGGTGCAATGGTATAAATCGCGCCGAGTCGCAAAGGGCCAGATAATGGATCTTGTCCATGCATCGCAAGATGCTTTAAAGAATTCGCCTCTTCAAGCACTCTTTGGGCTTGATCAACAATGAGTGCGCCTAAGCTGGTCATCGAAACCTCAGTATTAGTCCGCTCAAAAATTTGCGTATTAAGCTCTTCCTCGAGTTTTCTGACGGCCACTGATAAGGTTGGTTGAGAAACAAAGCAGGCATCTGCAGCTCTGCCAAAGTGGCGCTCACGGGCAACCGCAACGATATAGCGTAATTCTGTAAGTGTCATAAGGGAATATTATGATGCCGTTCGAAATTCTATGCAGAAATCTACCTAGATTAACTATTTACAGGCTATCAGAATGCTGGGATAGAAAAATTCCCGCAGAGCGAGGTTCAGTGATGCTTGGCGGGTCGGTATTGTTCTTTATCGCGCAGTATGTTCTAACGTAAGATCAGGCTAGTATCGATAATCATTTAGTTAGTTAGGCCTTGAGCTACTAAAGAGAGATAGACTATGGTCTTATCTTCATAAGGCTAAAACATGAATTCATCACCCCATAAATCCATATTCAAGAGAGGTGCATGGTATGTGGTGGTTCAGGGAATCCTGATTGGTCTAATCTTATTCGGGCCCCAAGGATCCCCGCTCATTAGCTCGGAGACTCTCATTACCATCCTTCAATCCTGTGGCATTGCGATTGGCTTACTAGCCTGTTTAATTATGGTGATTGCCGCTATTAATCTAGGTAAAAATCTTACTCCTTTACCTTGCCCTAAAGATGACGCTGTTCTGATTCAGACTGGTTTATACCGATATGTTCGGCACCCAATTTATTTTGGGGTCCTCTTAGCGGCGCTAGCATGGCTACTCATCTTTCCTGGGCTTTATATATTGGCATATTCGATCTGCCTATTTCTATTATTTGACATCAAAGCTAGGCGTGAAGAGGTTTGGCTGGTGGAGCGTTTCTCAAGCTATAAGAATTATCAAGCTCGGGTCAAAAAATTAATTCCCGGTGTTTATTAGTAAAACCGTTCATACTTTTCTTTGACTATCAGTTGCTATTATTTCACTATAGGAGGCTTTACTCATGATGACCCCTGATGAAATTGCAAGGCTCATTCCAGCAGAAAAAGCGGACTTTCGTTCACCAATACCGACTCAGGCAATTTCAAGCGATGAGTTTTTTCCTGGGGCGCAGACTGCTAAGCAAAAAGAATTCGAGAGTCGCGTCAAAGATATTGGTGCAAAGCTAGCTAGACGCCAAGGGGTACCGCGCCGTCGATTTTTTCAAAGTGCTGCAGGAATGGCGGCTGCTTTTCTTGCTATGAATGAAACCTTTGGCCCGCTCTATAGCGTTAGTAATGCTGAGGCGGCAACACCAGAGCTGGCCAATGAAAGAGCCGCTGGATTAAAAAACCAGTTCATTATGGATATGCATACCCACTTTCTGCGTGACGATACTCGGCTTGAGGGTTTTGTAAGGTCCCGAGAGGCTGTAGGTAAGTCATCGTGGAATCCTGCGTTAGCTGGCAAGCCACAGACCCTCGATGATTTGAAGTTTGCAAATTACATTAAAGAGATTTTCTTAGATAGCGATACTAAAGTAGCATTGATTTCAGGTTCCGGATCCGAGGATCCGCGCGACTGGTTTTTAACTAATGAAATGAAGGCCAAGGCGCGTCAATCTGTTAACCAAGAATCCGGCACAAAAAGAATGTTTTCACATGCCATTTTTATGCCAGGTATGCCTGGTTGGTTAGAAAAGGCTGAGGCAGATTATGAAAATTTGAAGCCAGATTCTTTTAAGGGCTACACCATTGGCGACAATACGAATAAGCAACTTTCAAAACACCCTTGGCGACTTGATGATGAGAAATTAGTGTATCCGTTTTATGAGAAGCTGGTTAAATGGAGTAAGGCTAAGCTGAGCCTGGCAAATGTATGTGTGCATAAAGGTCTTTATCCACCATCCGTCACGCAGCAATATCCTCACTTATTGGCTTATGCAAAAGTAGATGACGTTGCTAAAGCTGCAAAAGATTGGCCGGAGCTCAATTTCGTTATTTACCATTCTGCTTTTCGTTATACGGGCGGCACTTGGGATATAGGCTGGGAGCAATTTAGACAATCTGGTCGCATTGATTGGGTCACTGATTTAGCTCAGATCCCGCAAAAAACTGGCGTTAAAAATGTTTACGGAGATTTGGGGCAAATTTTTGCTCAAAGCACTATTGCTGAGCCAAGACTATGTGCAGCGATGTTGGGTCAACTCATTCAAGGCCTAGGACAAGATCATGTTGTTTGGGGGACTGATGCTATTTGGACCGGTTCTCCTCAGTGGCAAATTGAGGCTTTGCGAAGACTGGAGATTCCTGAGGATATGCAGAAAAAGTATGGGTTTCTTCCATTGGGCGCTGCAGATAGTCCAGTAAAGAGAGCAATTTTTGGTGAAAATTCTGCGCGACTCTATAACTTTACTGCTGAACAACAAGCTGCTTTAGCGACTGATAAGATAGCCGTAGCAAAAATTCATTATGACCAGTTTGGCGATGGTAGAACAAACTTAAGATATGGCTACATGCAAGCTTAATTTTTTTGGACGGCGTACTCATCTAATGTGAATCTGATGTTATCCGTTTGATGAAAGAAAAAGCCACCCTCGGGTGGCTTTTGTATTACTGGTGGGTCGGGCGAGATTCGAACTCGCGACCAACGGATTAAAAGTCCGCTGCTCTACCGACTGAGCTACCGACCCGGTAAAACGGAAATTATAGCAAGAAGTTTGTAGCTGCTCCTGGGGTCTGGCCCGTCTGCCCGTAAGCCCTTGTACTTACAAGTACGTTATGAGTTAACCCGTCTGGCTACTGGTGGGTTTTTAGAAAAATACTCCTTGATTCCTCTCAAAATGGCCTCTGCAATACGATCCTGATAGCCCTCATCATTCAATCTGGCTTCTTCTTGTGGGTTGCTGATAAAAGCAGTTTCTACCAGGATGGAGGGGATGTCTGGAGCCTTTAAAACTGCAAAGCTGGCTTGCTCAACTTTAGCCTTATGCAGTGGTGCAAAACCTCCAATTTGTTTCAGAATAGATTGGCCCACTTGCATGGAGTCTTTGATTTGAGCTGTTGTCAACATATCGAGAAGTAGGTTCGCTACCTGACGATCTTGAGTCTTAATATTGATGCCACCAATCAGGTCCGAAGCATTTTCTTTATTGGCCATCCAACGGGCCATTGAACTACTCGCCCCCATTTGGGATAGCGCAAATACAGATGCACCTTTGGCTCTAGGCTCAATAAAGGCATCTGCATGAATCGATACGAATAAATCCGCTTCAACACGCCTGGCTTTTTGAACCCTGACATGCAGTGGTACAAAGTAATCGCCGTCTCTGGTCAAGTAGGGGCGCATATATGCCTCGCCCTCAATCTTTTCTTTGAGTCTTCTTGCAATTGAGAGCACGACATTCTTTTCTCTAGATCCTGCAGCTCCAATAGCTCCCGGATCTTCACCGCCATGTCCAGGATCAATCGCAATCGTGATTAATCGCTTGTATTTGGCGGGTGCTGGAACCTCTTTTGTTTCTGGAATGGCTTGGGCTACTGGATTTACCGGTGCTTTTGCAGCTTCTTTATCTTTCTTGGTTGCAAACTGTGCAATCAGATCAATCTCTTCATTGGCTTTTTCAAGCGCAATTTCTTTTTTAGCACTACTTCTCACCAAAGCCATGAGTGGATCTAGTGGCGTTGTGGGATAAAGATCAAATACCATGCGGTAGTTGTATTCAGCAACAGGATCAAGTGTGAAGAGTTGTGGCTTGATGGGTTCTTTTAAGTCAAATACCAAACGCACAATCCCGGGCTGAAATTGCCCCACCCGAATTTGCGATACATAAGGATCATTGGGTTTGACTTTGGCAACTAAGTCCTTCAGTGTTGGATTCAGCTCTAGGTTTTGCACATCCACTACCAGACGATCTGGATTGGTGAGGATCTGCTGTGTAATCGGTAATGGGGTATCAGACTCTAAAGTAATACGGGTGTAATCCTCTGAGGGCCAAATACGAACACCTAATATCTTGGCACCCCAAGCAATATCAAGCTCAGTAAGGAGGAGGGCAAAACTCAAGAGCTTGGCTGAAGTCTTTAAATGCTGGCGTCTAGAGAGATTGATTTTTTTACTGCTCATATATTTAGTTGGGAGCCGCTTGAATGCTATCAACAACTTTTTTGCCTTGCTCAGAAAATGCGCTGATATGAATAGCGCGTTCATTTTCATCTTCGCCAGCTACTAGAGTAATCTGAACATCAAATGCAGGCAGAGTGCCCTCAGCCTTTTCTGGCCACTCGATTAAGCAAAATCCCGGCACATCAAAATATTCAGCAAATCCTGCTTCTTGCCATTCCAGTGGATCACGCATTCTGTAGAGATCAAAGTGATGCGCAGTAAAATTTTGGTGATGGCTTTGGAGTTCGTAGGGCTCGCACAAGGTATAGGTTGGACTCTTTACTTTTCCTGCATAGCCTAAGCTCTGAATCAAATGTCTGGCAAAAGTCGTTTTACCTGCTCCTAGGTCACCTTCTAAAGAGATATTGAGATGAGCTGCCGGAGATTGTCCAAGCCATTTCTGTATGGAGACCGCAAGATGCTGGGCTAGGGATGCAGTTTCTGCTTCCTGCCTACAATATTGCTTAAGCGATGCTTGGGGAGATGCCTGAGGCGTCTGATTTCCGGTCATTGCCCTAGTTTATTCAATTATTGCGCTACATTCTGTATTGCCTATGTCTTTATCTACAAACCCTAAGTCTCTAGATCAGCCCAAGTTTCGCGCTTGGCTGGGGGAGCAGGCTGAGAGCTTGGGTTTTGACGGCTTACGCATTACTGATACCCACTTAGGCCCTGCCTCTGAGCGTTTGCAAGAATGGCTGGCAGAACGGCGTCATGGCCATATGGAATATATGCAACGCCATGCAGACTTACGCTCCAATCCTCAGTTACTAGTTCCAGGTACAGTCCGCGTCATTTGCGTCTCGATGAACTACCTCCCTCCTGAAAGTGATTTTGATACTGAGTGGCAGCGATTGGAAGATCCTTCTCAAGCAGTAGTCTCGATGTATGCGCGTGGGCGTGATTATCACAAAGTACTCCGCAATCGTTTGCAAGAATTTGCTAAAGCTATTGAGGAAAAGATTGGTACTTTTGGCTATCGCGTCTTTACAGATTCAGCGCCTTTGATGGAAGTAGAGCTTGCTCGTAAAGCAGGCTTAGGCTGGCGCGGCAAACATACGCTCTTACTCAACCGAGAATCTGGCTCTACCTTTTTCTTGGGCGAGATCTTGGTGGATGTGCCATTACCAATTGATCAAGAGCAGGAAGAGCATTGCGGCACCTGCCAATCCTGTATTGATATCTGTCCAACCCAAGCCATTACTGCCCCTTATCAATTAGATGCCCGACGGTGTATTTCTTACCTCACCATTGAAAACCCAGAGGCAATCCCAGTTGAGTTCAGAAGTGCAATGGGCAATCGCGTTTATGGTTGCGATGATTGCCAATTGATTTGCCCATGGAATAAATTTGCCAAGCGCTCAGAGTTACCAGACTTCGCTCAGCGTCATGGCTTAGGTCAGGCCAGCCTCTTGCATCTCTGGTCATGGACTGAGGTAGAGTTTGAGCAGCGCCATGAAGGTAGCGCTATTCGGAGAATTGGCTATAGTCGTTGGCGGCGCAATCTGGCGGTAGCCATGGGTAATGCGCTGGCTAGCCCCAAAACAGATGCGGCTGATAAGGCTCTCATTTATCAGGTATTAAGCGATGCATTAAGTTCTGCTGATTCTCTAGTGGCTGAACATATAGGGTGGGCCATCAGGGCTTGCTAAAAAGGCTTACTAAGGGCTTACAATTAAATCATGTCATCGTCCGAGCAACCCTATATTGATCCTAGCGAGATTGCGCTAGAGGGTTCAGCGGCCGAGCGCTTTAAAAGTCCAAACGATGCATTCTGGACCGGCATCAAAGATGCCGCTGGCGCTCCAGCGATGGTGCTCTTTGCTGGTATGGTGGGCTTTGGTGCGATGGGCAAGACCAACGGTTTTGATGTTTGGTTCACCACCTTTACTTCATTTTTGATGTTTGCTTTACCAGGCCAGGTAGTCTTACTTGAGATGGCCATTACGGGTTCATCGGCGATCGCAATTGCTTTAGCGGTGACCCTAACCTCGACTCGCTTTATCACTATGACGGTGACACTCTTTCCGCAGTTTCATCAAAAAGATCGTAATCGAAGTTTATATGCTTCAGTCCATTTATTGGCGATGACTGCGTGGGCAATCTCGATGAGAGAGTTTCATGCGATCGAGACTAAGCACCGCTTGGCTTACTTTGTAGGCTTAGGTTTACTCTGCTGGTTGATTTCTATTCCGGGAACGATCTTAGGCTTTTACTTAGCAGGTATGGTGCCGCCAGCCGTGACCTTAGGCCTCGTTTTTATTAATCCACTCTTCTTCTTATTGACCTTTACTGAAGTTAAGCCTTGGATTAATCGTATTGCATTGATGTTGGGTTGTATCTTTGGCCCAATCTTTTTTATCGTTGATCGCGATACCAGCTTACTCACATCAGGGCTTGTAGCTGGAACACTGGCTTACTTGATTGATCGTAAGTTCTTGCGTAAGAAGTCTGGAGTCATCGGATGATGAATACCATGGCAAATGCACTCTCTGGTTGGGGTTTATGGATTGCCTTAATTGGCGCTAGCTTCGGCACTTACTTCTGTCGCGCAATTGGCGTACTACTTTCTAATAGCATTAATCAGGAAAGCGAGATCTTTCGTTGGTTGGCTGCCGTCACGTATGCAATGGTAGCTGCCTTAACCATTCGTTTGATCGTGATGCCCTTAGGCTTGATGTCAACAGTGCCTTTATGGATACGCATTCTGATTTGCGGCTTGGCAATTGGTGTCATGGTATCTAAACCTACCAAGCGATTGGTTCCAGCTTTACTGACTGGAACCTTGCTGATGGTGGGTTACGGCGTGATACGTTGATCAGCTAAAAATCTTTTAGCTGTCTTTATAGGTGCGCTGCCAGAATTCTGGCAATGTGTACCGCTTCTCTTTGAGTGCCATCCGCAATTTGATGACGACAGCTCGTACCATCCGCTACCACCCAACTATCGGGTGATTTACGAATGCTAGGCAATAGACTGAGTTCAGCCATTTGTTTAGACACTTCAATATGCTCAGCCTCATAACCAAAACTACCGGCCATACCGCAGCAAGAAGATTCAATTAACTTAGGCTCTGCCTTAGGAATGAGTTTGAGTAATTCCATTGCAGGTGTAACAGCAGCAAAGGACTTCTGATGACAATGCCCATGAAAGAGTATGGGTTTGCTGACTTCTTTGAGATTCAGTTTTAGTATTCCTGCTTTAGCTTCAGTAGCCAAAAACTCTTCTAGAAGTTGGGCTTGTTTAGATACGCTGATGGCCTTATCACCAAAATCCATCACCAGAGCCTCATCCTTGAGAGTGAAAAGGCAGGAAGGCTCTAAGCCAATAATTGGAATGTTCTTTTGGGCATAAGGCGCAAGATGGTCGACTAATTTACCGAGAGTCTCTTTGGCTTCATCTACCATGCCCGCAGCAAGATAAGTTCTGCCACAACAAAATTCTTTAGAGCAAGTATTGTCTGCTGCTTTTGTCTGACTGTTGCTCTTATTTGGAATATGCACACGGTAACCTGCGGCTTTGAGAACTTTTAATGCAGCGATGAGGTTTTCATCTTCAAAATAGGCATTGAAAGTATCCGCTAATAAGACTACGCCTTTGCTATTGCTGTCTTGTGCCAACTCTTCTGGGGTGAACTGATGTATTTGTGCTGCTTTTTGGTTCCAGAAAGTTTTACTCTTCCAGATCGGTAAACTTCTTTGCGCGGAGATACCCATGATCCACTCTTGTAGCTTGGCAATCGGAGTAATGTGATTACGCAGGTTCAAGAGTGCTGGCAATAACGGAATATTGCTAATCATAGGAGCGTATTTCGGTAGGTAAGCTACTGCAAGATCTCGCAAAGAGTGACCAACCCGTTTCTTGTAGGCCGACAAGAACTCGATCTTCATCTTGGCCATATCGACGCCAGTAGGGCACTCACGACGACAGGCTTTACAGCTGACGCAAAGCTCCATCACTTCTTTAATAGCATCGCTAGCTAGTGGGGAGGTTTGTGTTGATGTCCCATTCTGAAGATCCAGTTGATTGGATAGGGCTAGGCGCAAAGTATTCGCTCTGCCTCTGGTCAGATGCTTCTCATCCCGAGTGACGCGATAGCTAGGACACATTACTTCAGCATCAAACTTGCGGCAGTGACCATTATTATTGCACATCTCCACGGCTTTAGCCAGGCCCATTGCTGGATCACCGCCGGTGCCAGGTGCGGTCGTTTGTTCTGTAACAGGATCGTTCTGTACGTTCCAAGCAGACCAATCTAATGCAGGTTGTAATGGAATGACTTTGTAATTGGGCGGAAATCTAAAGTTGATGGAGTCATCCATCTTCGGTGGATTAACGATCTTACCCGGATTAAATAATCCCTTAGGGTCAAATGCGTGCTTGATCTCAGAGAGTGCTTCAGTAATCTTGGGACCAAATTGCCAAGAGATCCACTCGCCTCGACACAGGCCATCGCCATGTTCACCGCTATAAGCACCTTTGTACTTACGTACTAATTCTGATGCTTCTTCTGCTACAGCACGCATCTTCTGAGCGCCATCTCTGCGCATATCCAAAATAGGACGTACATGCAAAGTTCCTACAGAAGCATGAGCATACCAAGTACCCCGTGATCCATATTTAGCAAAAACATCCGTTAAAGCTTGGGTGTAGTCAGCCAAACTCTCTAGTGGTACAGCGCAGTCTTCAATAAAGCTCACTGGCTTGCCATCACCTTTCAGGCTCATCATGATGTTCAAGCCTGCTTTACGAACTTCCCATAAGTTCTTTTGCAAGGAAGCATCTGGCATTGCCACTACTGAGCCTGGTAGACCCAAGTCGCTCATGAGCTCTTGCAAGGCTTTGAGCTTATCTAGCAGCGGTGCATGCGCTTCACCAGAAAACTCCACCAACAAAATTGCTTCTGGAGTTTGTGCCGTGTAATCAATCAGTGCAGTCTCAATGGTTTTCTTGAAACTAGGATTGCTACGGGCTAGGTCAATCATGGTGCGATCAACTAACTCAACTGCGGTAGGGCCAAGCTTGACAATATGCTGAGCACTATCCATTGCCTTATAAAAGCTGGCGAAGTTCACAATACCCAATACTTTATGTTGTGGCAGTGGTGCTAATTTGAGTTTGAGGGATTTGAAGTAGGCGAGCGTACCTTCGCTACCCACTAATAGATGCGCTAAGTTAACACTGCCATCTTGGGTGTAAGGCAATTCGCTTTGGGGGTGGAAGATATCGAGGTTGTAACCTGCAACACGCCTCAACACTTTCGGAAAGCGTGCCTCAATTTCTGGTTGCAATGTATTGGCCAAGCCTTTAACAAAGTCACCCAGCTCTTTAGCAACCCCAGAGCTATTAGCGTAATTAGC
>CAJEZV010000017.1 GCA_903995005.1 uncultured beta proteobacterium | reverse complement strand
GGGGTTTCCATACACCATCAAGGATTTAATACCTATCCCCTCTTTGGCTATGCAATACGAAGGCTGTGATTATGCAACTCTCAGACTCACTTCTAGCATGTATCACCGCTTCCATTCACCAAGCTCAATGCGCATGAAAAGAGTGACCTATATTTCTGGGGATACCTGGAATGTCAATCCTATTGCACTAAAAAGAGTCGAGCGACTATTTTGCAAAAATGAAAGGGCAGTTCTTGAATGCGAGCTCACCGATCAGAATGGGTTAGATACAGGGGCTACATTGACTATTGTTCCAGTTGCAGCAATTCTAGTTGCTAGCATTCGCCTGCACTGTCTTAATCTTCTTTTACATCTTAAATACCAAGGTCCTAATACTATTGAATGCGATGTTCAATTTAACCGAGGCGAAGAAATGGGATGGTTCCAACATGGCTCAACCATTATTGTCTTTGCACCAAGTAACTACCGATTACTTGAGAACCTTAAACTAGGGGACGCTATTCGTATGGGTGAGCCCCTATTTAGAAAGCTTAACTAAGATCTTTACCGATACCGTTAATATTACCTGCAGGCTAAATTAAGAGCATCACGATTCTTATCCATTGCTTGAGCAATATTCTCAAAACTCTTTTGCATATTATTTTTCATAAAATATTCAATCACCCCTTTAGGGATGGAAGAGTTGGGCTCTAAGAATGCTTGATAACGTACCTGGACTCCCTTATCGCCTGTTTTAAGACGCCAACTGCCTGAATAAGCCTTACTATCACCCTTCGTTTGAACAAAGTTCAAACCTTGATTTAGCTGTTCTGTGTACTCAAGAACAGAATGCATCCTTAAGGGAAAAAGGAGCACTCTTTCCTCAATCAATCTTTCTATGGTGACTTTATTGCCTTCTCTCTTTTTGACTTTAGATTCAATCAAGCCGGGCGTCATCCTAACATCCTCATAGTCCGTTAGAAAAACATATGCCTCACACTGACTGACGCTGGCAATATAACTTGCTTCAATAGAAAATCCAGCGCCTACCCTATCAATACTGACTTTTAAATCGTATGGGGAAGAGCTCTGATCTGCTCGAGAATGCTGATTGAACAAAAGCGCTAGCAAGAGGAAGGGGATTTTAAAAACTGTACTACGGTAATGCATAGCATGGAATCTTCTTAATAGACTATTCAAATTATTTCTTCTTGCTTATGATTAATCATGATTTAAAAGATTAGGAATTAAGGCGGGTTAATTTGTTTTGTATAGAAGCTGGCAATGTTGCAAACCATGCCTTATCACTACCCACAGATGGCAAAATTTGTCCGTATTCAATCATCAGAGATGGTGCAAGTTCATCAAGATATGCCCATATTTGATGACCGGCAAGCTTGGTGATTTTTTGAATCGTAATTTCGATCTCAACTAGCAATTGCTTTTTGATCTGCTCACTTCGTCCATTTCTAATCTGGCCACTCAGAAAAATATGGGGCTCATCGAGTAAGACGCCCCCGATAAAACAGTCATGAAGATCTAGCTCTTTAAAGATAACTTGAGCAAAGTAAGCCTCAGCACCTGTGACATTTGCATGAATCTTGGTAATTTCTTGTGCTAGGGTGAACTTTTGAAAGGTATTTAAGGGTGTACCTGCATGATAGATGCTGTATGTTGCCATCTAAGTCTCTTGAATAGGTAAAAATTAATACTAGTGGTGGTTTATTAAATATTTATTACAAGATGAGTACGAAGAGTATTTGACATGCTCAGCGTTACTTAAAGTCACGCTCAAAAGACAAAACCCCCATCATTACTGATGAGGGTTTGCTTTCTGGTGGGCCCACCAGGACTTGAACCTGGGACCAAAGGATTATGAGTCCTCTGCTCTAACCAGTTCTACTAAAAGCTCTTTATCTGCGTAGAGCGCTGACCAACGGGGTAATACCTGCATGGTATTGCGCCATACGGCCGAGGCAAAGTCAGTCTCATTCATGCCGCGAACAGATGCCAAAGTCCTGGCGATACGCGGCAAGAATGCGGGTTCATTAAATGTAAGTCCTTCTTCTCTTAACCATGCCGGCGGAATATCGGGTGCATCAGTTTCTGTGACGATGCTATCAATAGGCAACTCAGTTAAGAGTCTACGAATTTTCAAAGCGCGTTCATAAGTAGCGGCGCCTCCAAAGCCCAGCTTAAATCCCAGCTCAATAAACTGCTCGGCCTGCTGAAAGCTGCCATTAAAAGCATGAGCAATCCCGCCGGGAATCTTGCGACGACGTAGGGCTTTTAATATAGCGTCCTGTGATCGACGCACATGCAAAATGACTGGTAGCTGAAACTGTTGCGCTAGATCTAATTGCGTATTAAAAAAATATTCTTGCTTATGTGGGTCTAAGCCCTCTACAAAATAATCGAGGCCAATCTCACCAATAGCAACAAATCTGGGATCAGAAAGGGATTGGGTAATTTCTTTTTCAAGAATGGAGATATCACCCTCCTGTGCTTGATTGGTATATAGAGGATGAATGCCAAGCGTATAGACTAAGCCTGGAATCTGCTGACCATATTGATTTGCAAGTGCGCGAACTGCTTTGCAATCAGCTGCCTTGACGGCCGGCAATAAGATTGCCTGAACATTGCTATCAAGCGCAGACCGAATGACCTCAGGTAAATTCTTTGCAAACTCTGGCGCATCTAGATGGCAATGGGTATCGATCCACATAGGGTGATCGCTCATTGTGAAAAAGTCTTTAGTACTCCGCGCTCTAAATGCAAAATACGATCACAACGTTTGGCACGGACTGGATCATGAGTCACAATCACAAAGGCGGTACCCTGATCGCGAGCAATATCTAACATCAAATCAAAAACACCGTCTGCAGTTTCAGTATCTAAGTTACCCGTTGGCTCATCTGCCAAGACACATACAGGGTTACCCACCAAAGCTCTTGCAACTGCTACGCGTTGGCGCTCACCACCAGATAACTCACCTGGAGTATGTAATTCACGTGCAGATAAGCCCACTGCTTTCAGCATCTTGCTGGCGCGCTCCATTGACTCATCATTGCTTAAGCCACGAATACGCAAAGGCAGAGCAACGTTCTCAACAGCACTAAATTCATCTAAGAGATGATGGAACTGATAAATAAACCCAAGACTTTGGTTGCGTAGTTGATCTAGCTTTTTGACAGATAATTGATTCAAATGAGAGCCAGCGAGCACTACCGAGCCAGCGCTTGGGGTATCCAAGCCACCCAAAAGATGCAATAAGGTGCTTTTGCCAGAACCGGATGAGCCCACAATCGCAACCTTCTCTGAAGGCATGACATCCAAATCAATTGCCTTGAGCACTTCTACCGCTGTCGGGCCTTGACCATAGGTCTTAGCTAAACCGCGCGCCATTAAAACTAAAGCGACCTGATTACTCAAAGCCTCATTCATATCGTAAGGCCTCCGCAGGTTGCACTTTGGCAGCACGTCGACTTGGATAGAGAGTTGCCAGCACAGATAATCCAAAAGCCATTAATCCGACTGTAACTACATCACTCAATCTAACGTCCGAAGGCAATTCACTAATAAAGTAGATCTCGCGAGGCAAGAAGCGTACACGGAAAATCGCCTCAATAGCCGGAACGATGATATCAATATTGAGTGCAATCAACAAACCCAAGCCTACGCCAGCGAGAGAACCGAGTATGCCAATTGCCAAACCTTGAATTAAAAATATTCTCTGAATTAAGCCAGGGCTTGCGCCCATCGTTCTCAATATTGCAATATCAGCCTGCTTCTCATTTACAGTCATCACCAATGTAGAAACAAGATTGAATGCTGCTACTGCAATAATCAAAGTCAGAATGATGAACATCATCTTCTTTTCAGTTTGAACTGCAGCAAACCAATTGCGATTTGAGCGGGACCAATCAGTTACCCACATGGCCTGAGGCACAACAGCGGCTAACTGATTAGCGATTTCTGGTGCACGCTGCATATCATCCACCTTGACACGCAAGCCTGATGGATCTCTGAGGCGTAGTAAAGCCGCAGCGTCTTTCCAATGCATGATGGCTAAAGAGCTGTCGTATTCATAATGGCCGCTATCCACAATACCTACCACCTGAAGAGTACGCATCCGTGGCATTGCACCAGCTGGCGTTAAATCACTTTCAGGAACAATTAAATTAATACGATCACCCACATGTGCGCCAACCAATGCTGCAAGTTGCGCGCCTAAGGCAACCCCAAAGCCGCCGGGCTTAAGATCATTAATATTGCCGGCAACAAATTGTTTTGGCAGATCGGAAACTTTTCCCTCTTCGCTTGGCGAGATTCCTCGAATGGCTACTCCACGCATAACATTCTCACGGCTAAGTAAGCCTTGAGAGCTGACCATTGGGGCAACACCTACGACATGCGGTTGCTCGGCCACTTTAAGTGCAAGTGGCTCCCAGTTTGCCAACCCTTCTGGCGCTGTAATTTCCACATGAGAGAGAACGGACAACATGCGGTCACGAACCTCTTTTTGGAATCCATTCATCACCGAAAGCACCACAATCAAGGAGGCAACGCCTAAGGCGATACCGGCGGTTGAAATTCCGGAGATAAAGGATAAAAAGCCATCGCGCTTGCCCACCGTCTTACGACGCTTAGATCGGGTGTAGCGCAGGCCAATTTCTAGCTCTATAGGAAGTCTCAACATAACCACAGTTTAGTGAATTACCAAGGCAAACCAATGGAATATCTAAATGCCACCTAAAATCAGGGGAATGACTGTAAATTCTGCCATCTCTCTCGCCACACAGAGCAATCTGCGGCGCTTTACCCTGATGCTGTCAGGCGAGGATGCTTTTGACTCCGAGGAAGAGCAGGCAACAGTTGACCGCCCAAGGAAAGGACTCCCCCATGAGCGTTATTTGCTTGGAAATCTGGTACCGCTTGCCCCCGTTTTACTTTTGGGCCAAAGATCGCAAGCAGTTAACCCATCAGAAGTCATCGCTTGCCTTCAGCCCGTCCATCTGCACGCGACACGTGACCATCTGATTTTGATGGGGCAAAACCAGATTGATCTGACGCAAACTGAATCTGCCGAACTTCTAAAAACTGCCCTGCCATACATTGAGGAAGATTTTCAAAACCCAATTCAGTTTCAGGGACAGCATTATTGGTTTATTCCAGCAGGTCCATTTGCAAGTCTAGCTAGCTACAGTATTGATCAAGCACATGGCCGCAATATAGATTGGTGGATGCCACGCGACACCAATGAAGAAGGCATCGCAAAACGTTGGCGTAAGCTCCAAAATGAAATTCAGATGCTCTGGCATATTGGCTCTGTTAATGAGGCACGAGAGCAACGCGGTATGCCGAGTATCAACTCTTTATGGATTAGTGGAATAGGTAAATTGAGTGATGTGCAAGCGCCACTAGCAGTTCAACAATCAAATCATCTCTATGGAGCACACCCTCTACTGGCCGGATTGGCAAAGCTGTGCAATATTTCCCATTCGGAGGAATTGAATACCCCGGAACCGGGATCTTTTGCATGGCTAGATAATCCTGAATTAATATGGCCAACATTGACTACGGCATTGAACAATCAAGTATTAGATGAAGTACTGATCATTGACTTTCCCAAAGGCAAAACTCGTGAACGTCTCTATCAAGCTAAAGATCTTTCTAAAAGATCTTTAGCATTCTGGAAAAAAGTAGAGCCACTGACCTGGCAAGAAATTATTTCCTCATGAGTCTCTTTTCTCAACGCCCTTTCTCTGAGCGTACCGCTACCTGGTTACAGCAAAGTGGCCTACACCCCTTGCTGGCGAGACTATATGCAGCAAGAGGTCTCGAGTCTCCTGAAGAGCTATCGCTTGACTTAAAACAATTGCTCTCACCAACAGAACTCAAAAATTGCATTAGTACGGCGTCACTGCTAGCAGACATCCTTGAAAGAAAAGAAGCCATGCTCATCGTTGCTGACTACGACTGCGACGGTGCTACTGCTTGTGCTGTTGGCCTGAGGGGCTTGCGTATGTTGGGTGGTTTAGAGACTCCCATTCAGTTTCTGGTGCCCAATCGCTTTACTATGGGATATGGCCTGACGCCCGAGGTAGTTGAGCTTGCCGCCGCACAAAATCCTAAACCCAAATATCTCATTACGGTTGATAACGGTATCGCAAGTGAAGCTGGAGTAGATCGTGCCCGCGAACTAGGCATGGAGGTCATTGTTACTGATCATCATTTGCCTGGCGATCAACTTCCTAAAGCAACTGCTATTGTTAATCCCAATCAGCCTGGCTGCAGTTTTCCTAGCAAAGCGCTTGCTGGAGTTGGCGTGATGTTTTACCTATTAGTAGCCCTGCGTGCAGAGTTACGTCATCGTGGAAAATTTACGAATGAGACACAACCTAAAGTTGAGAATCTATTAGATCTCGTTGCTCTAGGCACTGTTGCCGATGTAGCGCAACTTGATCGTAATAATCGCGTACTTGTTTCTAATGGCTTAAAACGTATTCGGACCGGCATTTCTCAACCTGGAATACAAGCTTTGTTTCAAGCAGCTGGACGAGATCCCCGTAAGGCCAATACCTTTGACTTAGGCTTTGCTATTGGCCCCCGTCTCAATGCCGCTGGGCGCTTAGCTGACATGACCCTGGGTATTCGCTTACTACTGACTGACAACACAGATGAAGCCATAACACTTGCGCAAGAGCTGGATCGCATTAATCGCGAGCGTCGCGTGATTGAAACCGGTATGCAAGAAGCAGCTCTCGCACACCTTGCCGAAGATCAATTGGCTGGAACCATGGCGCAGCGAACTAGCATCTGCCTTTGGAATCCGGAGTGGCATCAAGGCGTTGTTGGCATTGTGGCTTCACGCCTGAAGGAACGCTTTAATCGCCCAGCCATTGTTTTTGCTCCCGATGGCAATACTGGAGAAGAGTTACGTGGATCCGGTAGATCATTGACGGGATTTCATTTAAGAGATGCTTTAGATTTAGTATCCAAACGCGAGCCTGGACTCATCCTCAAGTTTGGTGGCCATGCGATGGCAGCTGGTCTAACGATTCGTAAAGGTGACTTTGAAAAGTTTGATGCCTGCTTTCAGGAAGTGGCCAATAGCTTATTAAATGATGAAATCCTGGAGCGCCGACACCCTCACGATGGTTCTCTACAACCCTCAGAATTCACCCCCGAAATCGGCGACCTGCTTGCCGAAGAAATCTGGGGCCAAGGCTTTCCTCAGCCGGTCTTTTATGGGGAGTTTGAGGTTGCCCAGCAAAGCCTCATGAAAGAAAAACACCTGCGCTTGATGCTGCGTCCCATTGGCTCAGCTCCTGGTAATAAGCCAATTACTGCCGTTTGGTTCAATCGCACCCAAAGCCTCCCAGCCAAAGCTAAATTGGCCTACCGGCTAGTCACCGACCGCTATCAAGGACAAGCTCGTGTCCAGCTCATGGTTGAGGCACATGACGAGAGCGCTGGGACCTAAAGGTCAAGTGCAATAACCCCCTTATAATTGGGGGATGGAAGCTGAACAACTAAACACTATTTCAAATACCTTGTCCGATCTGCTCACCCGTGAGCAAGCTCTTCGGGGGTATCTTTGACTTCGAAGTAAAGTCACGTCGCCTTACTGAAGTTAACTCGATCCTAGAAGATCCCACCATTTGGGATGATCAAAAGAAAGCGCAAGCACTGGGCAAAGAAAAGAAATTGCTCGATGGCGTCGTTGCTACTCTCACTGATTTAAATACCAACATCACGAGTGCTCTTGAGCTATTTGATATGGCTAAAGAGGAAGATGACTTCGATACGATTGCCGCTATTGAGCAAGACGTTGAGACTTATAGCAAGATCATTGGTGATCTGGAGTTCCGCCGCATGTTCCATAACGAGATGGACTCATGCAATTGCTTTATTGATATTCAGGCAGGTGCAGGTGGTACTGAGGCGTGCGACTGGGCGAGCATGCTTTATCGCCAGTATCTCAAGTATTGTGAACGCAAGGGCTACAAAACAGAAATTCTGGAAGAGTCTGATGGCGACGTTGCTGGCATTAAGAGCGCAACGATCAAAGTTGATGGCGAGTATGCCTACGGCCACCTCCGCTCTGAAACTGGCGTGCATCGTTTAGTACGTAAATCACCATTTGACTCCTCCAATGGTCGGCATACCTCTTTTGCATCCATCTATGTTTACCCAGAGATTGATGACTCTATTGAGATTGAGGTGAATCCTGCCGATATTCGAACGGATACTTACCGTGCCTCTGGTGCGGGTGGTCAGCATATTAATAAAACTGACTCTGCGGTACGTCTCACCCATATTCCGACAGGAATTGTGGTGCAATGCCAGAACGATCGCAGTCAACACCGAAATCGCGCAGAAGCAATGACGATGCTGAAGTCACGCTTGTACGAACATGAGATGCAAAAGCGTCGTGCGGAACAAGATAAGTTAGAAGCAAGTAAAACTGATGTGGGCTGGGGTCACCAGATCCGCTCTTATGTTTTGGATCAAAGCCGCATTAAAGATTTACGTACTAACGTTGAAATCTCCAATACTCAAAAAGTTCTGGATGGAGATCTTGATGCCTTTATTGAAGCCAGCCTGAAGCAAGGCGTTTAATTAACTACGAATATGAACGATAAAACTAATCCACCAATTACCGAAGCAGTTGATGAGAACCACATCATTGCAGAGCGCCGTGAAAAACTCGCCAAGCTGCGCGAAGGTGGCATTGCTTTTCCGAATGATTTTGTTCCCACCCATTTAGCTGCTGATTTGCATACTCACTACGATAGCCTCACTAAAGAAGAGCTTGCTGCAAAGAAGGTTCATGTCAAGGTTGCTGGTCGTATGGTCCTCAAGCGGGTGATGGGTAAAGCGAGTTTCGCAACCATTCAGGATCGTAGTGGTCAGATTCAGTTCTATATCAGCGATGAACTCAGTGGTGCCGATACTCATGGCGCCTTTAAGCATTGGGACATGGGTGACTTTATCTCTGCCGAAGGAAATCTCTTTAAGACCAATAAAGGTGAGCTCTCTGTTGAATGTAGTAACTTGCGTTTATTGAGCAAGTCTTTACGTCCATTGCCTGATAAATTTCATGGACTGTCTGATCTGGAGACCAAATATCGCCAGCGCTATGTAGACCTTATTGTTAATCCAGAAAGTCGCAATACATTTAAAGCACGTAGCAATGCGATTGCCTCATTGCGTCGCCATATGCTTGATGCTGACTTTATGGAAGTAGAAACACCCATGCTGCATCCTATTCCCGGTGGTGCAGCAGCGAAACCCTTTATTACGCACCATAATGCACTCGATATGCAAATGTTCTTGCGTATCGCTCCTGAGCTTTACCTCAAGAGATTGGTAGTTGGGGGATTTGAGCGCGTATTTGAAATCAATCGCAACTTCCGTAATGAAGGCGTAAGTCCGCGTCACAACCCAGAATTTACGATGATGGAGTTCTACGCAGCGTATACCGATTACCGTTGGCTAATGGACTTCACTGAAGGCTTGATTCGTGCGGCAGCAATGGATGCTCAAGGTACCGCAGTATTGACCCACCAAGGTCGCGAGTTAGATTTGAGCAAGCCATTCCAGCGCCTTACCATTACTGAAGCAATTCTGAAGTATTGTGGCCAATCGGGTAAGAGCTATGAAGCAGCCCAACTTGAAGACATCAACTTCATTCGCACTGAATTGAAAAAGGGTGGCGAGAATCCCGATGCCCCTACCCTTAAGAATGCTGGCATTGGTGCCTTGCAGTTAGCCCTGTTTGAGTTGGTTGCTGAAGAGCATCTCTGGGAGCCAACCTACATCATTGATTACCCAATCGAAGTCAGTCCACTCGCCAGAGAATCTGATACCCGCCCTGGCATCACTGAGCGCTTTGAGCTTTTTATCACCGGACGCGAAATCGCTAATGGTTTCTCGGAACTGAATGATGCTGAAGATCAAGCCAATCGCTTCCGCAAACAAGTAGAGCAAAAAGAGGCAGGTGACGAAGAAGCGATGTACTTTGACCATGACTTCATCCGCGCTCTTGAGTACGGCATGCCTCCAACTGGTGGTTGCGGTATCGGCATTGACCGTCTCGTAATGCTACTGACAGATACACCAAACATTCGTGATGTGATTCTCTTCCCTCATTTGCGTCGCGAGGAAGAGTAGGGCCTTTATTAGGCTTGCCTAGATTAAAGATGCAGCAGGTTGAGAGCTTCCTGCGCGGTCATTACGCCTTCGTCAGTAGGAACAACCCAAACCTCAACAGAACTTTGTGGTGTACTAATTTTCAAAGTAAGTTCCTTGGTGGCTGCCTGATTTAGCGCTTCATCTAGCTCAATACCTAGCCATGCAAATTTCTTACATACTGAAGATCTTAGGGCTGGATCATGTTCGCCAATACCCCCGCTAAATGAAATTAAATCAAGACCGCCAAGACAGGCAATCATTGCACCGCCCTCGCGCATAATTTTGTAGATAAAAAGCTCAATTGCTTCTTTAGCCAGAGGATTAGGGTCGCTCTTTAATTTGCGCATATCAGCTGAGATGGTAGACACCCCAAGTAAGCCGCTCTTTCTGTAGAGAAGATCTTGCAACTGATCATGGGTATAGCCGCGCTCTACCAAATACATCAATACGCCAGCATCTAGAGAGCCGCTACGAGTACCCATCATGAGGCCATCCAAGGCAGAGAAGCCCATTGTTGTTGCAATACTTTTTCCATCAATCGCAGCACACAAACTGGCGCCATTACCAAGGTGCGCCATCAATACTCTATCTCTAGATCTACTGGAGCTCTCAAGCAACTCCCCAATAATGTACTGATAAGAAATTCCATGAAACCCATAGCGTCGTACGCCCTGATCCGTAATCTCCTTGGGCAAAGCAAGAGAAGTTTCAAGTGGGCTCATTGTTTTATGAAATGCCGTATCAAAACAGAGTACTTGCGGAATACCTGGAAATACCTGGGAAAAAGCTTTCACACCATCCAAGCTATGAGGCTGATGGAGTGGTGCCAAGGCACTCATAGCCGATAATTTTTCTAGAATGGCGTCTGTAGAAACAACCGGTTGAAAAAACTCTGAGCCTCCATGAACAATCCGATGAGAAACGGCTCTGATTGGAGGCAATCCTTTAATTTCAAGCAATAACTCTTTGAGGTGCATTAAGGCAGCAATAAAGGGATCCTGATCCACATCCTCAAAATGCTCAGCGTGCTGCACACCTTCATAGGCATAACGCAGTTCTGTTCTTCCACCGGGTTCTAGACCCTCGAAACTCCCGGAGAGGATAGATGGCAGGACCAATCCTTGCTGCGTAGGATAGATTGAAAACTTGAGAGAGGAGGAGCCTGCATTAACAGTCAGAATTGCCATAAGAATAGATAGTGTGTTTGATGAAACAAATAAATTAAAACTCAGACTGCTCAAGCGCTATAGCAAAAAACACCAAACTGAGGCTAAATAAGGAAATCGATCGATATTGGGCAAGAATCATCCCTAGATGATAGCGAGATCGCCCCTCCCTAAGCTCTAAACGGGGTTTTATAAGCAAAAGTAGATAACTTATAAGAAGTAAATTGGTGATTGGGCGCTGGATAGCCCCTGAATTACTCCAAGATTGAGGATAATTAGGTTTTTAGATAATTAAAATCAAGCTTTTATGGCAGCCTACAACACCGAAACCGTTCTAACCGTTCACCATTGGAATGACACGCTCTTTAGCTTTACTACTACTCGCAATAAGGGTCTGCGCTTTCGCAGCGGCCACTTTTTGATGATTGGCCTTGAGGTTGAAGGTAAGCCTTTAGTTAGGGCTTACAGCGTTGCCAGCCCAAACTATGAAGAGCATCTGGAATTTTTAAGTATTAAAGTCCAGGATGGGCCACTCACCTCACGCTTACAAAAGATTCAGGTAGGAGATCCTATTCTTGTCAGTGAAAAATCAGTCGGCACATTAGTGATCGATGATTTAAACCCCGGAAAGCATCTTTATCTATTCAGCACGGGCACTGGACTTGCGCCATTCATGAGCATCATTCGTGACCCTGATACTTATGAGAAGTTTGAGAAAGTGGTTTTAATTCATGGTGTTCGTCTTGTCAGTGAACTAGCCTACGGCGACTACATCAAAAATGAACTGACTCAAGATGAATACCTGGGTGAATTAATTCGTGAAAAACTGATCTACTACCCAACGGTAACGAGAGAGGCGTTTAAACACACCGGGCGGCTCACTACTGCCATTGAATCTGGTCAGCTCTTTAAAGATATCGGCCTACCTCCTTTGGATCCAGCAGTAGATAGAGCAATGATTTGTGGCAGCCCATCGATGCTCAAAGAAACCGCTGAAATGCTAGATGCCAAGGGCTTTAAGGTCTCCCCAAGCCTTGGCCAGCTTGGCGATTACGTATTTGAACGCGCCTTTGTAGAAAAGTAAGGCCCAGACTTTATAGATTCAAAAGTAGTTTAGTTATCGCTATATATTCTTTGCGAATATATAGCAGCCTTGTTACAGTATTCCTAACCAATACAGTTGCAAGGAGCCAAGATGTCACCCGTCAGAGAGCATTACAACCCAGCTATACAGAGTCTGCTACGGGAGCATGATCGCTTACCTCATGATCAGGTTGCCGAAAGAAAAAGTTTTCAGAGGCAAATTCTTTTTTTAATGAATGCCATTAAAAATGAGGAGTTTGAAGCCTCCTTCTCCTGATGGTTTAAGTCAAAGATAGATATAAAAAAACCGCCTCAGTGGCGGTTTTTATTTTTCTCAACAACACTCAATCAAGTTATATTAAATTCCAAATGCTTAGTCTTCTATTTGAAAGTAAACCATTTCAGCGGCTTGACTGTTGTCAGGGCAATTCGCACTCTCAGATACGATAAATACTTTTTCTGTAGTCAGCAAAACTGATTCGACCACAGCATCCTGTGTGTTTTCTGTTGTGTAACCCATTTAGAACCCCTTCATTTAATCTAAGTCGGCATCTTCATCCAATGAACTTAAAGAATAGAGTTCTTTTATATATCTGAAAAGAATATAGATTTCATTAGCTTATATCTATTTAAATATAAACAAAAGTAGCAAATTAAAGCCTGCATTCGCAATGAGAAGAAATAAGCAAAGTCGCTTTAAATCCCTATCAGATACAGCATGGGCCTCCAAAACACCATTAGCCAATCTCATTCCCAACCAGTACACAGGGATAGCCGGTAGGAGGTAGATGAGCCAGTCTATTCCGCCCCCCATCAAACTGGCGGCAGCAATCGCAAAGACAGAAATGCCAGAAACAAATTGGGATAACAAAGATCGTGTTCTATCAAATGCTTGATTGGTTGAATTGAGATAAAGGGCTGCTGGTGGCCCTCCTATTCCACATGAACCCAACAACAATCCAGACAAGCCCCCTGCCAGACCATCCAAAAATCTAGAGGCGTTTAATTGAATATGCGGCTTAAGGAGTAGATAGCTAGCAAAAAAGAGGATGACTCCACTCGTAGCGGACTTGAGCACAACAAGCGGTATAAATCTGCTCAACCAAATACCCAGAGGCAGAAAAATGGCTGAAAAAATTAACATATTCCAAAGACGAGATCGGTCTCCTGGATGTAGTTTCCAGTGCCTAGAAAGTAAAGCCCCGCCAAATACTTCAGCGCACATCACGATCGGAATCAAAAATGGGATTGGGAATACCCACATTAAAAGGGGCGTCATAATGAGCGCCCCACCAAACCCACTTAACCTTCTAATGAAACCGCCAAAAAATGCCGCAAATATCAATAGGCAAATCGAGGCTAGGTTTTCAAGAATCAAACAGTCTCACTGACATCATGTTCGCCAGCAATGAGATCGCGAATTTGCCGACGAATCTCTAAATAGGCAGGGGTGTCCTCGACCATTCTGCGTGGCTCTGGAACACGAATAATTTCTTTCACCCTTCCAGGGCGACGCGTCATCACAACAATGACGTCTGAGAGATTGATCGCCTCTTCAATACTGTGGGTCACCAATACAACCGTCTTAGACTCTTCGTTCAAAATACGGATCATTTCAGCTTGCATCATTCCGCGATTTTGTGCATCTAGAGCAGCAAATGGTTCATCCATTAACAAAACGGTAGGGTCAACTACAAGAGCTCTAGCAATAGATACCCGTTGACGCATACCGCCAGATAGTTGATGAGGATAGTGTCCCGTGAATTGGCTTAAGCCAACTAAAGCGGCAAAGCGAGTAACCACCTTCTCAATCTCGCTCGAGCCCATTCCTTTAATTTTTAAACCAAAAGCAATGTTGTCGTACACGGTTAACCACGGGAATAGCGCATAGTCCTGAAACACCATCGAGCGATCTGCACCAGGGCCATTTACTAACTTTCCAGCGCATTCGATTCGACCTGAAGTAGGAACCTCGAAACCCGCAATCAAGTTGAGCAAAGTCGTTTTGCCACAGCCGCTATGACCCAGTATTGAGTAAAACTCGTTCTTATTCACCTCTAAAGAAATATCGTCGAGAGCAAGTACTTCTTGCCCCTTTGAATTAAGAGATGGAAAAATCTTTTTTACTTTTTCTACTTTTAGTGCAAGCATTTTATATATTTGATTAGATGATCAACTACGAGTTTAAGGATCTAGCCCAAGGCATGAGAGTCTTAGCGCTATAGCGAATAATGCGATCAATACAAAGACCAATTAGACCAATCGCTAACATTCCAGTCAGAATAAAGTCAGTACGCAAAACTGTTCTAGCATCATTGATGAGAAATCCAAGGCCCGAATTTGCGCCCACCAATTCTGCCGCTACTAAGGCCATCCAACCAACCCCAAGACCAATGCGAATACCAGTAGTAATCTGCGGTAGAGCAGCCCTTAGGATGACGCGAGTAATAACGTTCCAATCTCCAGCTCCTAAACAGCGTGCAGCGCGTATCAAGCTTGGCTCCACATTCTTTACTGCATCAATGGTATTGAGCAATATAGGAAAGAAGATTCCTAAAAAGATAATGAATTGATTTTGTGTATTGCCTACACCAAACCACAAGATACTCAGTGGAATCCATGCAATTGGTGGAATAGGTCTCAAAATTTCAATAATTGGATCTACTTGTTCATTGAGCCATTTAAAGCAGCCCATCATTATTCCCAGTGGGATGGCCACGCTCGCATAGCAAAAGGCGATAAATTCTCGCCTTAAGCTATCGAGTACGTGCTTCCAAAGTTCACCGGACGAACTTAACTCTATGGCACCATTTAAAACACCCGAAGGCGGCGGTAGTAGCGTTGCCTGAGTTTTATCCAAGATAAACCGGCTAGCTAACTCCCAGCTAGCCAGTAATATCGCAAGCAAAACCAAACGCCGAAGTTGGAACATAGAGCGGAGGTAATTCATTATTTTTTATACACCTTATTGTCGAATGACCAATCTTTGGTTAAGTCACCTTTTTCCGGGAATGGCTGCGGCTTAGTGGTATTCAACGGAGTTGAATACTTTGGATACGGAATCTTATCCATAGGTGCTGACCAGCTGGCAGGTAGGAATGGAGGAAGTTTTGGAACCGTCCAGCCAAGCTTTGAGAAAGTATTGTCCATAAAACGCGCATCTACTGCAGTAATAAATGTGGATGCTGAGGTTTTATTTTGGATACGTTTATTTTCATATAACCACTCATAAATTGGCTCATTTGCACGTCCCCAGAACAAAGGAATCGGATAAAGATAGGTTGGCTTATCCAGATTGTTGTACATATTAATTTGTTCGCGCAGAATTGCAGCTGAGAAATTTTTCAGGTTTGGATCTTCTTGCATCGCCTTCACGGCATCATCCGGATTTTTTCGTATCCAAAGAGTCGCTTCAACAATTGCATCAGTAAATGCCTGCACTACGTCTGGCGCATTATCAATGACTTCTTGACGCACGTAAAATGATGAGCCGTAAATGTTGTATGGGTAGCTATCGTTGATGATGCGCGCATTTTTACGCTCTTTCACCATAATGGTTGGCGTTGGATCCCATGGCACGACTGCATCAATACCTTTTGGCATTGCCATTTGCTCGCCTGGAGGCATATTCTTCAGAATAATATCTTTGCCAATGACAAGTCCGTGAGCTTTGGCTGCTGCCTGTATATAGAACTCAGCAGAAGAGCCTGTAACCAATCCAATGGTTGCTGGTTCTTTACGATTTTTGAAATCGTCAATCGACTTAATTTTTGAGTCAAGTGGTACTAGCATAGCGTGCATCAAATTGACGTTGATAATCGCGATGGTTTTAACAGGTACGTTTTTATCGATTAATGTAGTGAATGGGAAGTTTCCACCATTACCAAACTGGAACCGGCCAGAAATAATCACCTCGTTAATCGCAGGTCCGGATGGGAAAGCCTGGAACTTAGCCTCAATACCTCTTTTGGATAAAAGCCCTGTTTTATCCATGACTAAATTGATTGTATTTTGACCTGACCATGGTGGCTGGAATGCTACCTGGAGTGGCCACCAGCCCTTTTCTTTCAACCAAGCAACGGACTTAGGGGAAATTTTTTCATAAGCATTTTCCGGCCAGCCATAGTTAGTAAATTTAGTGGCTTCTTGCGCCATTGATAACATTGGCGCGCCCGAGAGCATGGCAACAGCCAGCACTGAAAAAATACGACGTGATACGTTAAATTCTTTCATTACGATCTCCTTAATATTGGAATTACCTGCACTGATACCAAACCTCGAACATCTAATACTAACTACTGAAGCTTAACTCTATACCGCCTAATTTAGTTCTAATTCTTCTATATTCTTTTTTCATAACCAAATACTTCACCAACTCAGTAAAGGGCTGCAAAGTAGGTCCTTGCTTTACAGCCTCTAATGCACCATCCCGCAATCCTAAAGCCAAATTCTCAGGATAAAAAGCATGAAGACTCAATTGCTCTTTACTAATGGAGCGCCCCCATTTTTTTCTTAAGTCAGGCAACGCAGGCTCAATTAATTCACCGGGTCTGCAAGAGGCGTCGTAATCAACATTAGCACGATCCATTACTTTTGCACTCGGTGTACCAGCTAACTTTCCATAATGCCCTTTGAGATAAAGCTTAATCTCATCGGGAATCGTTTTATAGCGCTCACCCTGCATTACATTCAGAACCGCTTGAGTCACAATATATTGCGCAAATGGACTCACTAAAATCGGATAGCCTAAGTCCTCACGGACCCTAGCAGTCTCCTCCAGAATCTCAGCCTCTCGGTGGGCAATGCCCATAGTTGCTAATTGAGCACGTAAATTAGAGATCATTCCACCCGGAATTTGATGTTCGTATAGCGCCGGATCGTAAGTCGCTCTCTCTCCGCGAGCAAAGTTATCTCGCGTACAAATCCAATCAAAGTATTCATCTACTTTTTGTAGCGCAGAATGATTCATCTTTGGAGCTCGGCCAAATTTCTGCGCGCTGGCATACACGTCCAATACCGAAGGTAGCGAAGCACCATTTGCCAGGCAATCTGTTGCTACGTAACCATAAGCAAACCCAGCCTTAATGGCCTCCTCATATACCAACGGCGCTAAACCAGACTGGCAATGCGAGTGCAATTTAATGGGGATGCCAGCTGCTGTAGAAACCACGGCAGGAAAAAGAGTGGCGGCTCGCTCAGGAGTCAGTAGACCAGTTGGGTCTTTCACCGAAATAAAATCGACGCCCAATTTCACTAACTCCCGCGTACGCGCAATAAAGTAAGCGTCGTCATGGACTGGGCTTAAGGCATAAGTCAACATGGCATTAATTAACATGCCATTGTTCTTGCCCGCCACTACGGAAGACTCAATATTGCGATTATCGTTGAGAGCATCGTAAACAGTGAGCACTCTTACACCCGATTGAGCTAATAACTCCACATTTAGTGCCACGACATCATCAGGAAATAGCTCAAACGTGTAAATACTTTGGCCACGAGTTAATGCATCCGTGGGAGTGCTTAGTTGCTTACTTAAAAACTCCATACGCTTCCAAGGATCCTCGCGCAAGAAGCGCACCATCACGTCAAATACAGCACCGCCTAAAATATTGATATAGCCGTACCCAGCTCGATCTATATCGGCTAGGGCTGGATACATATGAGGCGTAGTCATCCGCGTAGACCAAAGGCACTGATGCGCATCGCGCAGAGTGACATCAATCATTTCGAATGGTTTTTTAGTGGTCATTAGGTAAGCTCAATCACCATGAGAGGTTGCCCAACCTCAATCGTCGCTCCATCTTCCACCAAGATACGAGCCACCTTTCCGGTGCATTCTGCAGGAATGGTATTGAGTAATTTCATCACCTCGACGATGCAGACATCTGTGGTGGGTGTTACAGCATCTCCAACCTCAACAAATGGTGCAGAGCTGGGGCTAGGACGACGATAGAAAGTACCAATCATTGGGCTTGTAATGGCACGCTCTGATGATGAGAGTGCTAATGAGGATGTGGCCGGAGCCGGAGCGGGAGCGCTAGCAGCCGTAGGCGCCACTACTTGTGGAGCAACATAAGCACTTGGAGCAAATGCGGTTTGCGCTCCTACTGAAATCTCAATCTCGAATTCATCTGTCTTATAGCCGAACGTGGTGAACGTGCCCGCATCTTTGATAAGGGCAACAATTTCCTTCACCTGCTTCATTGTGAATTCAGGTGGCACCTTAACCTTAGCCGCAGCTTTCTTGACTGGAACTTTTTTGGAAGGCTTGGTCTTTACTTTCGCTTTAGAGGCGACTTTCTTTTTTGTTTGCACTGTCTCGTATTTTTAGTTAATATTTTCTCTAATGAAATTTAAAGTATCATCAGGTGAAATGCTTTAAGGGTAAACACTTAAAAATGCAAATATCTTCAAATATTCCCCAATAAATGCAAGAAAAGCTCTCCCGCATCACCCCTCCAGCCGAAATCCTGGAAGAATCCGCCAAATCCAGTATGGCGGAAAAGGTATTACTCATTCTGGAGACCATTGCCCAATCGGAATTCCCGCTCACCCTAGAGACAATTTCTACCGGCACAGGCTTAGCCAAACCCACTGCATTTAGATTACTCAATACATTGGTTGCCCAAGGATTTATCGAACGCGACCCGAATGGCAGACGTTTTCAGCCGAGCGCAAAACTGAGAATTATGGGAATGAACATTCTTTCTGTAGATTCCATCCGATCACAGCGTGTAGCAGTCATGAAACGTCTAGTTGAGGAAATTGGTGAAACCTGCAACTTCAATATCTTGGATGGCAATAAAGTGATGTACCTCGACCGCGTCGAAACAAGTGCACCTATTCGCCTTCACGTAGATCTTGGTATGCGCGTACCCCTGCACTGCACTGCCAGTGGAAAATTATTTCTCTCTGGTATGACTGAATTACAAGTTCGGCGCTCACTAGGAAATGAGCCATTCGAGACCTACACACCAAAAACAATTACAAGCTACAACAAGCTGTTTTCTGAACTAGAAAAAATTCGTCATGACGGCTACGCCCTTGATGAATCAGCCTTCCTAGAGGGATTCATTGGAATTGCTGTGCCCGTAATCAATTCGAAAGATAAAACATTTGCTACGATCACAGCACATGGTCCCGCATCGCGTATGCAAGAAAAATCGATTGATTTTTATGTCAAACCCCTAAAGCACGCTGCAAATGATATTCAAAGCAGCCTCTCCGAAACTAGTAATTAATTGATTGGAAAACTTATGACAACTCCTGTAATCATCACAGTAGCAATGACTGGCGCAATTCCTCGTAAAAAAGATTGTCCAGGATTACCAGTGACTACTAGCGAGCAGATTGAAGAAACTCATAAAGCATTTGAAGCGGGAGCCACGCTTGCGCATATTCATGTCCGGAATGCAGATGAAACACCAAGTTCAGACCCTAGTTTGTATGCGGCTGTGCAAGAGGGTATTCAAAAACATTGCCCAGGAATGATTATTCAATTTTCAACTGGTGGTCGTGGACGCGATCAAACTGCTCGCGGCGGAATGTTATTTCATCGTCCTGATATGGCCTCTCTGGCAACTGGTTCTGTGAACTTTCCTAATGGTATATACGAAAATCCACCAGAATTTGTTGATGGACTTGCAAGCGAAATGCTGAAGTATGAAATCAAGCCGGAAATAGAAATATTTGACCTTGCCATGCTCTATAACGCGGCGAATCTGATTGAGCGCGGCCTTCTCAAGGCCCCAGCCCATGTGCAATTTGTCATGGGTATTCCCAATGCTATGCCCGCAAGACGCTCGATTCTAGAATTTCTCATCTCAGAATTAAAGGCAGTCATGCCTGATGCCACCTGGTGTGCAGCTGGAATTGCACGCTATCAACTCCCTGTAAACGAATGGACCCTCGAATTGGGTGGCCATGTGCGAACTGGTCTTGAAGACAATACGCGCTTTGATAAAACACGGGCTGCAAAAGATAATGCTGAACTAGTAGCACGGCTTGCTGAGATTGCGCCTTCCTATAACCGAACAGTGGCAACCCCAGCGCAGGCGCGTGAAATTCTAGGATTAAGAAAGCATTAATCAGCATGTCAAATACATCTTTTGATTACATTGTTGTGGGCGGGGGCTCCTCTGGTTGTGTATTAGCCAGTCGCCTATCAGAGGATGCTAAGAATTCTGTTTGTCTGGTTGAGGCTGGGCCCAAAGATCGCTCCCCCTGGATTCATCTGCCGATTGGTTATGCTAAAACTATGTGGGATCCCAAGGTCAATTGGAAATTTCAAACTGAACCTGATCCTGGTGTAAATAATCGACAGATTTATTGGCCCAGAGGAAAAACATTAGGTGGCTCTAGTTCAATCAACGGCTTAATTTTTATCCGTGGACAAAAGGAGGATTACGACACCTGGCGCGATCTCGGAAACCCCGGCTGGGGTTGGGATGACGTGCTGCCCTACTTTAAAAAAGCAGAAGGAAATGATCGCCTCAGCGAACCACTGCATTCACAAAAAGGCCCCCTGAAAGCATCATCAATCCCAAAGAAGCATCCATTGGTTGAAGCATTCAAGAAAACGGCTAATGCCCTGGGAGTGCCAGAAACAGACGATTTCAACAACTTAACTCAAGAAGGCGTTGGCTACTATCAGTTAACCACCCATAAAGGTTTTCGTTGCAGCACTGCGGTTGCTTATTTAAAGCCTGCCAAGAAACGAAATAATTTAGAAATCCTGACAGATAGTCAGGCCTGCAGGGTTATCTTTGAAAATAAAAAGGCTGTAGGAATTGAGATTTTTCGCAATGGTAGCAAGATCATATTACGCGCCAATAAAGAAGTCATCCTGAGTACAGGTACAATTCAGAGTCCACAAATATTACAACTCTCAGGCGTGGGCCCAGCCAAACTCTTACAAGAATTTAACATCCCGCTTGTGCATGATTTGCCAGGTGTTGGTGAAAATCTGCAAGACCATCTACAGCACCGGCTTATTTACGAATTAAACCAACCTATCTCAACCAATGATCAACTCTCATCTTGGTTTGGGCAACTCAAAATGGGCTTAGATTGGTTGCTCTTCCGTGGCGGCCCATTATCAATTGGCATTAATCAAGGCGGTCTTTTTACCCGCGTGATGAAGGACTCCAAAACGCCTGACATCCAATTTCACCTGGCAACACTCTCCGCAGAAATGGCTGGAGGCAAGGTTCACCCTTTTTCTGGATTTACCATGTCTGTGTGCCAACTACGTCCTGAGTCTCGGGGTCATGTTCGTATTCAGTCAGCTGATCCACTCGTGCCTCCTAAAATGTTTGCCAACTATATGTCAACACCTTACGACCGCGAAATTAGTATTGCCGCCGTTAAGTACGCTAGAAAAATTGCGCAGACTGAACCACTGCGATCTCTCATCACTCGAGAGGTAAAGCCAAATAACCCGCAGTCAGATGAAGAAATTTTGGAGTTTTGCCGTAATAATGGCGCCACGATTTTCCATCCAACTGGCACCTGCCAAATGGGTCCAGATAGCGACCCGATGGCAGTACTTGATTCTTCGTTAAGAGTAAGGGGCGTACAAGGTCTCAGAGTAGTTGATTGCTCAGCAATGCCAACATTGCCATCCGGCAATACCAATTGGCCTGCTGTGATGCTTGCAGAAAGAGCCGCTGACCTTATCTTGGGACGCATTTAATCTCCATGCGCTGGCAACTACCATTTAGCAAGTGGCTTCCTGAATATCAGACACCAGGAACGATACGCGCGGATATTTTTGCAGGACTGACTGGCGCAATCGTTGTCATGCCTCAAGGTATTGCATTTGCATTGCTAGCAGGTATGCCGCCCCACTATGGTCTATATGCAGCCATGATCCCTTGTCTTGTGGCAGCGCTATTTGGCTCAAGTCGCTTAATGGTGACTGGTCCTGCTAATGCCATTTCTTTAACAACAATGGCTTTAATTTCTCCATTAGCGCTCCCAGAGTCAAGTCAATATGTTGGATATGTTTTAACGCTCAGCTTTTTGGTGGGTGTTCTGCAACTTGCCCTGGGATTTGCTAAGGCAGGAAAATGGGTTGAGCAAATTCCTCACTCTGTGATTGTTGGCTTCACTGTTGGTGCAGCAATCTTAATTATCAACAGTCAACTAGGCACTCTTCTAGGTATCAGTATCCCGAAAGGGATGGGCGTTCCAGAAACGCTTAGCGCCGTTACATCTGCACTCTTGAATAATCAATGGCAAATGGCAGCTCCAGCGCTAGTACTCTTTACCTTAATTGCCATTCGACTATGGAAACCGCTAAATCGCTTTTTACCTGCCATGCTTGTCGCTGTTGTACTGGGCAGTATTGCAGCGGCTTTACTTGAAAAATTGATGCCCGGTGTTGCTGCCTTTAGAAAAGTTCAAGATATACCAGGCGCATTCCCGCCAATTTCTAGCCCAGATTTAAGTGGTGACACTTTACAAAAGCTGTTTAGTGCAGCCCTCATCATGACACTGTTGGCATCGACCGAAGCAATGGCAATTGCACGAGCCATTGCATTAAAAACAAAAGATCAATTTAATGCCAACCAAGAATTTATTGGTCAAGGATTAGCCAATGTATGTGGATCATTTTTTTCTGCCTATCCCGCCAGCGGCTCATTTAATCGCACTGGAGTCAATCTCGCTTCAGGAGCAAAAACACCTCTCTCTGCAATTTGCGCAGCAGTTTTCCTCCTGATATTGCTCGCTTTTTTATCACCATTAGCTAAACATATCCCATATGTAGTCATCGCAGCACTATTACTGGTAGTTGCCTGGAACTTAATTGATTTAAAACAGATTCGCCATGAATTTCAGATGGGGTCAAGGGAATGGATTCCCATGTTGATTACTGGCATTGGCACCATCACCATCCCGCTGGAATGGGCAATACTCTCTGGAATCGTCAGCTCTATCATCATTAGACGCGTGACCACAAAGACCTAAAAACTTAGAGAGCTTTTTGCAGATCCAATAACTTTAAGCGCTGCACTTTGCCTGATGGCCCACGCGGCAAATCTTCCATGAAGAGAATGATCTTTGGGGTCCTGAATTTTCCTAGATGCTCTGAACAAAAGCTTCTCATCTCATCCTCTGAACACTTTTCTCCTGGTTTGAGAATAATACACACCATAATCTCTTGGCCATAGTTGCTATCCGGAATTCCCACTGCAGCCGCATCTAATACCGCTGGATGTTTTAGAACTGCCTCATCAATTTCACGAGGAGCGATATTTTCCCCGCCTTTAATAATCAATTCTTTCAAACGTCCGGTAATGAAATAAAAACCATCATCATCACGCATACCCAGATCACCAGTCTTTAGCCAGCCCTCACTATCAAACGCTTTGGCTGTTTCTGTCTCAGCTTTGTAATAGGCGTTAAGCACATTCCCGCCACGCAGACAAATCTCACCCACAACATTGTTACCCAGAGGAGCCCCCTCCGGATCGATGACTTTTGCTTCTACCCCACAAGGTTTACCTGGGCTACCATAACGCCTGCTTTCATCATGAGGGTTACAAAATACCATTGAGCATGACTCTGTCATGCCCATCCCCTCTATCACCGTGATCCCAAATAGCGCCTCAAACTCACGATGATGCTCGGGCGGCAGAGGAGCGGAGGCAGACCGACCAAATCGTATCGACTTTAGATCCTGGCGACTTGGCAACGCACCCCCACTTTTAGCGGCGTTAATCAAATAGGCGATGATAGTTGGCACCATATTGATCCAAGTGCAGCGGTACTGCATGGCTAAATTCCACCAATTCGAGACAGAAAAAGCATGTGGAGCCACTACAGAACCACCGGATACAAATGGTGTGATTGTTGAAATGACTTGTCCATTAATGTGATAAATGGGTAGTGAACTCAACACTGTGTCTGACTGCGTTAATGAATGCCATGCTGCCATAGAGCGCGCTGCATGTAATAAATTGGCATGAGTAAGCAATACTCCCTTGGGAGTTCCTGTCGTACCAGAGGTGTACATCAAGAGTGCAGGTTGCGAAGACTCAACCAAAGGCAATGCGCTAGGTACACATTGCATAAATGACCCCTCATTCGCATCTGGATCGAGTTCAATAGCCTTGAACTTTCTTTTAGCCCTCTCAAGGGCTGCAAATAATGCTGGCTTCTTATCGGGAGAATAAAACAAAACCTCGATATCACTATGATCTAGCACCAAAGCTAACTGGTCAGTTGGTGCTAATAGATTTAAAGGGGTAATGACTCGCCCACATGCCATGGTTGCT
>CAJEZV010000016.1 GCA_903995005.1 uncultured beta proteobacterium | reverse complement strand
CCGTCGGTGCGTAAATTTGCGCGTGAACTAGGTGTCACTATCGGTCAGGTCAAAGGTTCCGGTCTGAAGGGGCGCATTACACAAGAGGATGTACAAGCTTTTGTAAAAGCAGCTATGAGTGGTGGCGCTGGCAGTCCTGCAGCAGCATCAAGTGGTGGAAGCTTAGGTGGCCTCAATTTGATTCCTTGGCCAAAAGTTGATTTTACGAAGTTTGGTGAGATTGAGCGTCAGCCATTGAATCGTATTAAGAAACTGACTGCAGCTAATCTTGGTCGTAACTGGGTCATGATTCCAGCGGTGACGTATCACGAAGATGCAGACATCACTGACTTAGAAGCATTCCGTGTGCAGACCAATAAAGATAATGAGAAGAAGGGCGTCAAGATTACGATGCTTGCTTTCTTAATGAAGGCTGCCGTAGCGGCCTTGAAGAAGCATCCAGAGTTCAATAGCTCACTAGATGGTGATGATTTGATTCTGAAGAAATACTTCAACATTGGTTTTGCAGCAGATACGCCAACTGGTTTAGTGGTGCCCGTCATTAAGAATGTGGATAAGAAGGGTATCTTCGAAATTGCCCAAGAAACTTCTGAATTAGCAGCCTTAGCGCGTGATGGCAAGCTCAAGCCAGACCAAATGCAGGGTGCGAGTTTCACGATTTCTTCGTTAGGTGGCATTGGTGGAACATACTTCTCACCAATCGTGAATGCTCCCGAGGTGGCAATCTTGGGGGTAAGTAAAGCCGCCATGAAACCAGTATGGGATGGCAAGCAATTTGTGCCGCGTCTCATCTGCCCACTGTCGCTTTCTGCAGATCACCGCGTGATTGATGGTGCATTGGCTACCCGTTTCAATTTGTACATTGCCCAACTCTTAGCCGACTTCCGTCGCGCTACGCTGTAAGGAGGATCTATGGCTAAGCAAATGATCCTCGTGCCAGATATTGGCGATTACTCCGATGTGCCAGTAATTGAAGTGCTAGTGAAGGTTGGTGATGTTGTAGAAAAAGAGCAGCCTTTATTGGTGCTTGAGTCTGATAAAGCAACTATGGAAGTTCCGGCAGATGCGGCTGGAACAATTACTAGTATTGCAGTAAAGCTTGGTGACAAAGTGAGCAAGGGTTCTGCGATTGCTGAAATTGAAGTAAGTGCTGCAGCTCAGCCTGCAACTCTAGCCCCAGCTGCCATTCCAGTACCGGCAGCACCGACAGCAAAGACGCCAGCTCCAGTAGCTGGTCAATACAGCGGCAAAGTAGATCACGAGTGCGACATATTGGTATTGGGTGCCGGCCCTGGCGGCTATAGCGCTGCTTTCCGTAGTGCTGACTTGGGTATGAATACTATTCTCGTTGAGCGTTACTCCACTTTAGGCGGCGTGTGTTTAAACGTGGGTTGTATTCCATCAAAAGCATTGCTGCACACTACGTCTGTCATGGATGAGGTCAAGACGATGTCTAAGCATGGCATTACCTTTGGCGCGCCAAAGATCGAGATCGATCAATTGCGTGGCTATAAAGACTCTGTCATTGCGAAGTTAACTGGTGGTTTGGCTGGTATGGCTAAAGCGCGCAAGGTCAAAACAGTGCGTGGCCTTGGCCGTTTCTTGGATGCTCATCACGTTGAAGTAGAAATGACTAGCGGCGCTGGACAAGACCTGACAAGTCAAAAAGAAGTGGTGCGTTTTCAGAAGGCGATTATCGCGGCTGGAAGTCAGCCAGTGAAATTGCCTTTCTTGCCAGAAGATCCGCGGATTGTGGATAGTACTGGCGCCTTATTACTCAAGAGCATTCCAAAGAGAATGCTTGTTATTGGTGGCGGCATCATTGGTTTAGAGATGGCAACGGTTTACAGCACGCTTGGCTCACGCATTGATATTGCTGAGATGATGGATGGTCTTATGGCTGGAGCTGATCGTGATCTCGAAAAGGTCTGGGAGAAGTTCAATGCCGGACGTTTTGAAAAAATCATGCTCAAGACACGTGCTTCTAAGGCCGAAGTGAAGCCTGATGGTATTCAGGTGAGCTTCGAAGGCGAGAATGCTCCTGCAGAACCACAAACGTATGACTTAGTTTTGGTGGCAGTGGGACGTACCCCTAACGGCAAGAAGATTGATGCTGGTAAAGCCGGCGTTCAAGTCGATGAGCGTGGCTTTATTTCGGTCGATAAACAAATGCGTACCAATGTGCAAAACATCTTTGCTATTGGCGATCTGGTTGGTCAGCCAATGTTGGCTCATAAGGCAGTGCATGAAGGTCACGTTGCTGCAGAGGCTGCATTCGGTGAGAAGTCTTACTTTGACGCGAAGCAAATTCCATCGGTTGCTTATACCGATCCAGAAGTAGCTTGGGCTGGTTTAACAGAAGAGCAATGCAAAGCACAAGGGATCGCTTACGAAAAAGGACTTTTCCCATGGGCTGCTAGTGGACGAGCGATTGCTAATGGTCGCGATGAAGGTTTTACAAAGCTGATCTTTGATGCAACTACTCATCGCATTATTGGTGGTGGCATTGTTGGCACTCATGCTGGTGACTTAATTGGTGAGGTTTGTTTAGCGATTGAGATGGGCGCTGATGCTGTTGATATCGGCAAGACTATTCATCCGCATCCAACCCTAGGTGAGTCTGTTGGTCTTGCTGCAGAAGCAGCGCACGGCCATTGCACTGATTTACCACCGGTGAAGAAGAAGTCTTAATTAAGCATCAAATGCAAAAGCCCCGAGTGATCGGGACTTTTTCTTTTTATTGTATGCACATATGAGTCTCATGTAATCAGATGACCACTTAATTCTCGAATCCGTTCATCTACATAATAGCCACCGCATTCCGTGTAACGAAGATACTTACATCCACAATGCTTACATTTATAGACGTCAGACTTGTTGTAGGGATGAAAGAGGACTGAGATTGGAGCATCCTTGGACCATATAGTGGTTCCTTTAGGATGATCCTCCTCCCAGCATTCTGGGGCATCTTCAACTCTTAGAGTTCCTATGTATTCAAGTGAATTCGTTAAGAACCCTCCGGGGATGCTTTCCCAGCCAGCACAAGATAGGGACTGGCAATCGACACACTTAGTTTTACCCTCAAAAGATTGAGCAAATCCTAGCAACATCTCTCGGTCAACTGAATTGGTCATTTATCGATTGTTTTGAAAATCTGACATAAGGCTGTCAGAGTAAGGTATATTTTTACAAAAGAACAGATCTTAGCTTATGTCTAAATAAGGCATGCAGGATTAACGGGGACAAAAAAATGAAAAAATCAGCTTTGCTTCTGGCTATCTCTTGTTTGGCACTATTTTCCGGGGGTATTTCTGCACAAAGTGCTTATCCATGCGCTGTAGTTAAGTTTGTTTCACCATACCCGCCTGGAGGTACAACTGATATTTTGGCCAGAATGCTGGCGCCAGGTTTATCCAAGCAACTAGGTACAAATGTTGTTGTTGAAAACAAGGGTGGCGCAAGCAGTAATATTGGGACTGAATATGTTGCCAACTCAGCTTCTGATGGCTGCACTCTATTGCTAGGAAACAATACTGGCATAGTCATTAATCAAAATTTATATAAGTTAAAAATCAATCCATCAAAAGATTTAGCGGCAGTTGCAGAAGTGGCTTCTGTGCCCTTGGTGCTTTATGTGAATGCATCGGTGCCTGCAAATACTCTCGGTGAGCTCGTGGAGCTTATTAAAAATAACCCTGGTAAATACAGCTATGCATCTGGTGGTAGTGGCAGCCCACAACATCTGATGGCGGAAATGCTTAAGCTAGAAAAACAATTGGATATGACACATATACCCTATAGAGGGCAGGGGCCAGCCATGGCTGATGTTCTTGCAGGCCAGGTGCCAATTGCATTTGAGACAACTACTGCTATTTCTGCTCAGATGGCATCGGGCCGAATTCGTGCTCTAGCGACAACAGGCCTAGTGCGCCCTAAAAACTTCCCAAATATTCCCACTATGAAGGAGCTTGGGTATACGAGTTTCGTTATAGAGAATTGGTACGGTATTTTTGTTGCGGCTAAAACCCCATCCGTTTTGATTTCACGATTAAATAAAGCTGTTAATACTGTAATGAAGGAGTCAGATGTTGCAGCAAGCCTTAACAAGATGGGTTCCAGCGATGTGGCGGGGACATCTGAGCAATTTACACAATTTATTAACAAAGAAATTCCTTATTGGGAATCTTTGGTTAAACGTACGGGTGCAACAGTAGATTAAAAATTATAGAGGGTGGCAATATGAATAATGGTTATGAAATTAATCCGAGAAAAGACGCCTTTAAGGAGGGGATAGCTGCCTTGACTGGATTGGCAACTTCGGTAGTCAGCGACGTATTGGGGCGGACTATTGGTGCAGTCAATATATTGCCAGTGAATAAGTCGCCAGTTTCCGTATGCGGCAATGCCGTCACCGTCAGCGCTCGTTCAGGCGATAACTTAATGATTCACAAGGCTCTGCAATTTCTTAAGCCAGGCGATGTTTTAGTGGTAGACGGAGGTGGTGATATTTCTCGTGCTTTGTTCGGCGAAATTATGATGACCGTTGCCAAATCAAGAGGTGCTGTTGGTGCAGTATTTGATGCAGCCATTCGAGATGTTGAAGCATTTGAGAGACATCAATTTCCTTGTTGGGCTCGCGGGGTAAATATGCGTGGACCATTTAAAGACGGCCCAGGCAGCATTAATGTTCCTATTTCAATTGGCGGAATGGTTGTCAATCCTGGGGATGTCATTCTTGGCGATTGCGATGGAATTATTGCCTTGCCTCCTGAGCTGGCACTGGAGGGTGCGCGCTTGGGCAAAGAAAAGGAAGTGGTTGAGCGTAAAACGATTCAATCCATATCGGATGGCAAGTATGATGATGCATGGATCGACGTAACATTAAAGCAAAAAGGTGTCTTATGAAACTGAAAGACACATTGGTAATCTTGTTAAGTGCAATTGCGCTGAACTCGTTTGCTGCGTACCCTGATAAATCAATTAAATTTTTAGTCCCCTGGCCCCCGGGCGGAGCAACGGATCAGGTAGCTCGGATCTTGGCAATCCCTCTGACCAAGGAGTTGGGCGTTTCGGTCTTTGTTGAAAACAAGGGTGGGGCTGGTGGCAATATAGGTACACAAGCTTTTGTGCAAGAGAAGCCTGATGGGTATTCAATCCTAATGGCAACTAGTTCAACTAATGCAGCCGGGCCCCACTTATTTGCAAATCAAGGATTTGATGCTGCCAAAGACTTTACTCCAGTAGTATTGGTGTGCACTATTCCAAACATTATGGTTGTTCCTGAGTCATCGCCTTGGAATGGTATGAAAGACTTAATGGCTGATGCTAAGCAGAATCCGGGAAAGTTTACTTATGGCTCTGCTGGTATTGGCGCGTCTCAGCATTTGGCTGGAGCGCAATTTAAAACCGTCACTGGTTTAGATATTCGCCATGTTCCTTACAAGGGAAGTGGTCCTGCCGCTTTAGATTTAATGGCAGGGCATATCGATATGATGTTGGATACTGGTTCACTGAACAATATCAAGGCTGGCAAATTAAAGGCCTTAGGCGTAGCTGCAGACAAGCGCATCCCTGAGTTGCCTAACGTTCCAACAATGAGAGAGGTTGGAGTACCAATGGTAGCCAATGCTTGGTATGGCGTTATGTTGCCCGCCGGAGCCCCAAAAGAAATCGCCGAAAAACTCAATATGGCCTTCAATAAGGTTCTAAAAGACCCGGAGGTACGTAAAAGTCTCCAAGGCATTGGCGCTCAGATCGACGGAGGATCTGTATTGGAATTTACAAAATTTTCTCAGTCAGAAATTAAGCGCTATGAAGGTATTGTAAAAATGTCAGGAGCGCCAAGAGAGTAATGATTAAAGGAAATGGAAGTCATGATTATTGATTGTCATGGACACTACACAACGGCCCCTAAAGCACTAAAAGCATGGCGCGATGCTCAAGTTGCCAATTTGAATACTCCAGAACTGGGCCCTAAGGTATCTGATTTAAAAATAAGCGATGATGAGATTCGTGAATCTATCGAACAGAATCAACTAGCTAGGATGCGAGAGCGTGGGATTGATGTCACCATATTCTCTCCCCAGGCAAGTTTTATGACTCACCATATTGGTGACTTCAATACATCGGCAACATGGGCTGCAATGTGCAATGAGCTTTGTTATCGGGTAACTCAGTTATTTCCCAAGCACTTTGTTGGCGCTGCAATGTTGCCTCAGTCTCCAGGTATAGATACCAAAACTTGTTTACCGGAGATGCGAAAGTGCATTAATGAATATGGGTTTGTGGGTATCAACCTCAATCCAGACCCTTCGGGTGGTCACTGGCGCGATCCTCCATTGAGTAATTCCTATTGGCACCCAATCTACGAAGAGATGATTTCGCTTGATGTGCCGGCAATGATTCATGTCAGTACTAGCTGCAATGAATGTTTTCATACAACAGGAGCTCATTACCTAAATGCAGATACAACTGCATTCATGCAATGTTTAACCTCAGATTTATTTGAGCATTACCCGCAGCTACGCTTTTTAATTCCACATGGTGGTGGTGCAGTTCCATATCACTGGGGTCGATTTAGAGGCCTTGCTAAAGATATGGATATCCCTGATATCAATCAGAAATTATTAAATAATATTTATTTTGATACTTGCGTGTATCACCAGCCTGGCATTAATCTTTTGACTGAAGTTATTCCAGTAAAAAATATCCTATTTGCATCAGAAACTTTCGGCGCGGTAAAGGATATCGATCCAGATACGGGATATTATTTTGATGATACGCGCCGTTATCTGAATGCAGTGAATGGCTTAAGTGCTCAAGAAAAAGCGATGATTTTTGAAGATAATGCACGCATCGTTTTTTCTAGAATTAATAAAAGAATCCAAAAGTGAGCGTTGGCATGATGACATCTGAAGACTTTGATCGCTTATATAGGGAGCGCTTAGAGAAATTGGCTACTTCAAATTTAAGCGATGCACTAGATAAATTGGGGGTTTCTGCCGCCGTGATTGGGATTATTCCGCAGTGGGGAAAGACGAAAGTCATTGGTAGGGCAATCACAATCCGAATGATTGCCGTGGGTGCTGCACAAAGTAAGGCTCATCTGGGAGTCGATGCTATATTTTCAGCCTCCCCAGGCGATGTCATTGTGATTGATAACCGTGGGGACCTAAATAACAACTGTTGGGGCGAGATTCTTTCAATGGGGGCTTTGCAAAAAGGCGTATCTGGAGTAGTGGTTGATGGAGCGGTGCGTGATGTTGATACCTGCGAGGAGTTTGGTTTTCCAGTCCATGCAAGGGGAGTTGTTCCGATTACAGCTCGTGGGCGGATCATCCAAGAGGCATGGAATATCCCCATTAGAGTTGGCAATATACCCGTTATCCCGGGCGATGTAATCGTTGCCGATGTTAATGGATTAGTAGCTATTCCTGCTGGAAAGTTAGAAGCGGTATTGGATGCTGCGGAGGATATTGCGGCAAAAGAGTTGGCGATGGTTGAGGCCCTCAGGCTTGGACAGTCGATTATTGATGTAGACAGGCAGTTTAACTATGAACAGATGTTAAAACCCAAACTATAAGAATTAAAAAGGTTTATTTATGAAGATAAGAGACTTTTCTTGCGGCGCCTTATTCAAATTATTTTTAAGTTTATTTTTTCTTGGTCTGAGCACTCAAATTGCTTATGCGCAGTACCCTTGTTCTGTGATCAAAATTGTTTCCCCGTATCCGCCTGGGGGAGCAAGTGATATTCTAGCCAGAATGTTAGCGCCCGGCCTAACTAAACAGTTAAATGTAAATGTAATAGTCGAAAATAAAACTGGAGCAAGCGGCAATATTGGCACTGAATTTGTGAGTAATGCTGCTAGTGATGGCTGTACTTTGCTGCTGGGCAATAGCACTACAGTCGTGATTAATCGTAATTTATATAAGTTAAGAAGCGACCCTGTTGTTAGTCTGAGACCTGTTGTTGAGGTCGCTGCCGTTCCAATGGTCTTGTATGTGAATTCTTCTGTCCCTGCAAATTCAGTGGCAGAGTTGCTTGCTCTCATTAAGAAAGAGCCTGGCAAGTATAGTTTTGCGTCCCCAGGCAGTGGAAGTACACACCATCTTTTGGGTGAGTTACTAAAACTAGAGCAAAAGCTAGACATGACCCACATCCCATATCGAGGATCTGGACCAGCTATTGCTGATGTCTTGGCGGGGCAGGTACCAATGGCCTTTGAGTCAACGAGCGCAATTGCACCTCATCTCAATGGCGGAAAGGTAAGAGCCTTAGCAACTACTGGACCAGTGAGGGCCAAAAATTTACCTGATGTTCCGACTATGAAGGAGCTGGGTTATCCCAAATTCGTGGTTGAAAATTGGTACGGGGTTTTTGTTCCCGCAAAAACCCCAACTACTCTAGTCAATCTTTTGAATAAAGAAATTAACAAAGTTTTGAGCTCAGGTGACGTTGCGGAAAGTCTATCTAAGATGGGTTCTCTAAATAGCGAGCAGACGCCAGAGCAATTCTCTGCTTTTATTAAAAAGGAGATCCCATATTGGGAGTTATTGGTTAAGCAATCAGGCGCTACTGCAGATTAACCAGCGGTACCAATAAAGAAAAAGCCCCGAGTAATCGGGGCTTTTGCATTAGAGCGATACTTTATTTCTTCTTCGCTGCTTTGCTAGCAGTCTCAGCAGCTTTCATGACGGTGTCAGTAGCGCTATTGAGATTAGTCTGTGCAACATTAACCGCATGCTTCACTGCTTTTTGGCTGGTTTCATATACATTGTTAGCAGAGGCAATCGCTTGCTTCATTGCTTGCACGGCAGCATCAGAACCAGCGGGGGCATTCTTAGTCCACTCTTCAACTAAAGCATTGATCTTTTGTTGACCTGCTTGAAATTCTTTTTCAGCAGATTGAGTGAAGTTGTTTTGGGTTTCATGAGCCAAATCATATAAATGACGACTATAGGCCATGATCTTTTCGGCCATTGGCTGAACTGCTTCAGCTTGATGGGCGAGGAGCTGTTGAATATCTTTTACTTCCAAAGCTTTCTTAGCGCTAGTCATGCTATCACTCAAGCTTTGTTTTGCAATATGCATATTGAGTTCAACTAATTTTTCAATGCTTTGAAGAGCTTGATTTGTCAGGCTACTCAAAGTTTCTAGATTAGCTTTTTGTGCTGCAGCTAATTGTTCTGGTGTTAGGTTCATTTCAATCCCTTTCGCGTGGCTTCACGCTTTGTTTGATCTCTTCGCTGATGTCTTACTCTAATCCCTCTTGTGACATTTTACTGCACAAATATTGCATCGCAGCATGAAGAATCATTTTTCAAGAGAGTCGCCTACTTATTTGGGGGAGGCGTTAAATAAGCCTAAAATCTACGATTAAACCCAAAAGTGATCCATGAAGCTCAGTCTAGATAACGCAATTGCACCTATATTTGTGCTGATTTGGAGTACAGGCTTTGTGATTGCAAGACTGGCAATGCCCTATGTCGAGCCAGCGACATTCTTGTTTTGGCGGTTTATGGGAGTTTTAGCGGCCATGGCAGCCTTGAGTCTGATGTGGCGAATCACCTGGCCAAGCTGGTCACAAATGAAGCATATTGCAATAGCAGGGGTGCTGCTTCAGTTTGGATATCTATTAGGGGTCTGGTTTGCAGTCCGCTTAGGAATGACCGCGGGTCTGGTAGCCATCATTGTCGGCTTGCAGCCGATCTTAACCGCTTGGTTTGCAGCATGGATATCAGAGCAAATTTCTCCGCGTCAGTGGATTGGCTTAGGATTCGGCTTTGCTGGTGTGGCGTTAGTGGTCATGGCAAAGATTAGCTTTGCTCATATCCCTTTTGCCAGCTATCTATTGGCTTTTGTTGCATTACTCTCTATTACTTTTGGAACGCTGTATCAGAAAAAGTATTGCCCAGTATTTGATTTAAGGGCAGGCTCTTCGATTCAGTTCGGGGTTTCTGCTGTCCTTTGTTTCTTCTGTATGTATTTCTTTGAGACGGGTGTGATGGTCTGGAATGCATCGGTAATTGGAGCCTTGTTATGGGCAATATTCCCATTGTCGATTGGCTCTATTAGCTTGTTGTTTATGATGATCCGTAAGGGTGCTGCGACTAAGGTAACGAGCTTTCTTTACCTCACGCCTCCAACCACTGCACTGATGGCCTGGTTCTTGTTTGATGAGCCATTTACGCTCATGATGGCACTTGGACTTGCTTTGACAATGACGGGGGTAGTTCTCGTAAATGCCCGCCAAGCCAATACGGTAGCGACTATTGCTGAATAGAGTCTTCTTCATCGTCCAATATGGGGCGAATAAATCCATGCTGACACGAGAAATTAATTATCATTCCGTATGTTGAAAGTTTTCGAAGGTATTTTGGGATGCATTTGAATCGATTTTGGGCTTTGATCTTGATGGCAGCTTTTGTCTGTGGCGCTGCTATGAGTGCACCAGCAATCGCCGCTAACAAGGATAAAGAGAAGCAAACAAAGACTACTAAGGTAGTGGTAAAAAACACTAAGTCTGCTAAAAAGCAAAAATCTGTTCGGGTTGCAGTAACTCGTTCATCTGAGCCTGCTGCTCCGGCCCATCCATCATTTGCAACGGCTCTTGGCCTACGCGGTCAGCATGATGACTTAAGTCTCAAGTCCAGCGTGGCAATGGTTGTTAATCAAGATACTAACGAAGTCTATTTTGAAAAAAATTCTTCTGTAAGTTTGCCAATTGCATCAATTACTAAATTAATGACTGCGATGGTTGTTTTGGATGCCAAGCTGCCCTTAGATGAGACTATCGTCATTAATTCGGATGATGTGCGCAGCTACGCTAAATCTCGCCTCGCTGGAGGCACAGTCATGACACGGGAGGAGGCTTTGCTGCTTTCCCTAATGTCCTCTGAGAACCGTGCTGCATATACCTTAGGTAGAAACTATCCCGGCGGCATTACGGCATTTGTTGATGCGATGAATCGCAAAGCTAGAGAGTTGGGTATGGATCATTCTCGTTTTGCTGACCCTACAGGTCTCATGAGCGAGAACGTTGCATCTGCTGAAGATCTTACCCGTATGCTGGGCGCTGCTTATCAGTACAAAATAATTCGTGAGTTTTCAATATGGCCGGATTTAACCATGGTCATTGCCAATCGGCCACAGAAGTTTTTAAATACCAATCGCTTAGTACGCTCGGGCGATATGAACATCGGCTTGCAAAAGACCGGTTTTATTAATGCAGCAGGTAGGTGCCTGGTAATGCAGGCTAGAGTAAACAATACACCTTTGTTGCTGGTTTTCTTAGATTCTGTCGGAACTCAATCCCGTTTTGCTGATGCGGTACGAGTGCGTGATTGGTATGAGCGGATGCCGTCTGGAGCGCAACCGATTCGTCGTTTGATGTAACTGATTGAGTTAGGCGGATGTGCCTGGCTCAGTTGTCTTGGGCTTGTAGCCCATTCCTTTAGAGATCTGCAGAGCCGTATCCTGCAAGGCTTTAAGCCAGTCGGCTTGCATGCGATCTGTTGGTGAGCTGAGTGATAAACCAGCCACCAATTTACCGGTATCATCCAAAATAGCCGCAGCTAAACAGCTAACCCCAAGCTCTAATTCTTCATCATCGCGAGCATTACCTTCTTTGCGAACTTGATTAAGAGCAGTCTCTAATTTAGCTGTGTCGGTAATGCTATTGCGAGTATGTCCAGATAGTCCTGTGCGTGTGACATACGCACGCACTTGGCTTGGATCATCGCTAGACAAGAATAATTTTCCAACTGAGGTCAGGTGCAGTGGGGCACGCCCACCAATCGCACGAACGACTTGCATGCCAGAGCGCTCGCTATACGCGCGATCAATGTAAACAATCTCATCACCTTGTCGTACTGACAGATTCACAGTCTCACCAGTGAGTTTATGGAGAGTGCGCATTGGCACTTGTGCTGCTTCACGAACAGAGAGTCGTGCTTTGACTAAATTGCCAAGCTCCAAGAGCTTTAGGCCAAGGCGATAAGTGCCGCCATCACCACGCTCAACCAAGCGACAGGCAACCATGTCATTCAGAATACGGTGGGCTGTAGAAGGGTGGAGGCTAGTTTGCTCGGCTAAATTCTTGAGGCTGCTGGATTCTTCTTGCTCGGCTAGGGCATCGAGCAGGTTCATCATGCGCTCAACTACCTGGATAGCTGTTTTACCAACTTCCCCGGTACTTTTAGCGTTTTTGCTAGGTTTAATAGTGCTCATGAGCTCTATTGTAGCGATTTCAGATGCTATTGCATATTATGAAATGCTATTTTAAAGGTCTCTGAGTGGAAAAACCCATTTTCTCAGGGCAATTCTAGGGCTGTCGCAGGGCTTTAGCGCACTCATTAACAAGGTCTGGACCGCGATAAATCAACCCGCTGTATATCTGCACCAGACTGGCGCCAGCCATGATTTTTTCTCTAGCATCGGCTCCTGACAGAATACCGCCAACCCCGATGATGGGCAGATTGTTGCCTAATCTTGCCTTCAGTGTTTTGATGACCTGAGTAGATGCAGCGCGTACTGGAGCGCCGGATAATCCACCAGCTTCTTCGCCATGCTGCATGCCTTGAACGGCATCACGAGCAATCGTTGTATTTGTAGCAATGATTGCATCGATACCAAATTCCATGAGTAAGTCTGCAATCAAATTAATGTCGGCAGTATCTAAGTCAGGCGCAATCTTTAAGAAGAGCGGTTTGCGAACCCCATAGCGATCGCTTAAACGTTTTCTGGCTTCGTCTAGATCGCCCAATAATGAGCGCAACATGTCTTCGCCTTGCAGAGCTCGTAGGTTCTGAGTGTTAGGGGAAGATATATTGACCGTGATGTAAGAGGCGATTTCATAAACAGCTTCCATTGCCAAAATGTAATCACTGGCTGCATCTTCAATGGGTGTGCTGGCATTCTTGCCAATATTCATTCCCAAGACGCCCCCTTGTTGCCAGAAGTGGGAGCGACGTACCCGAGCAACGCAAGCATCAACACCATCATTGTTAAAGCCCATGCGGTTAATGATGGCCTGGGCTTCTGTCAGCCTAAACATACGAGGCTTTAGATTGCCCGGTTGTGGGCGGGGCGTCACGGTGCCGATTTCTAAAAAACCAAACCCGAGTGTAGCAAGTGCATCAATATGCTTGCCATCTTTATCAAGGCCAGCTGCCAAACCTACTGGGTTCGGAAAGGTAATGCCGCAAAGTGTATGAGGATCAGCAATCGGTTTGCTAACCAAGCGTTCCAGCAAACCCCAGCGTTGTGCACGATCTAAATTATTAAGTGTGAGGTTGTGGGCTTGTTCGGGATCTAAACAAAAGAGCCAGGGGCGTAATAAAGAATAACGATCGATCATGGATAGCTATTATGACTCAGCTAACCCAGTCAAGGGCTGCCAGTGGTCATCAATCAAACCTTCCATCGGTTGAAACTTGGCTTTATAGGACATTTTTTCACTCTCTCTGATGTAGTAGCCAAGATAGAGGTAAGGCAGGCTAAGTGTTTTTGCCTGCTCAATTTGCCAAAGAATGCTAAAGCTACCGTAGCTCGAGGCATGTACGGAGGTATCGAAGAAGGTGTAAACCGAAGAAATCCCCTGATCTAAGATATCAATCATGCTGACCATGCGCAGGCGCCCAGGGTGGGGATCCTGCGGGCCATCCCGAAATTCCACAATGCGTGAGTTCACACGGCTTTGTAACAAGAACTGCATGTATTGATCTTGATCATCACTATCCATATCTCCACCAGCATGTCTTTCATTTTGGTAGCGTTGATATAACTGGTAGTGCTCGTCTTGATAGCCTAAGTTGAGAACCGATACTTCAAGACCAATATGTTTTTTCCAGGCGCGACGTTGGCTGCGAGAAGGCGTAAATTGATTTACCAAGATGCGGGTGGCGATACATGCTCTGCATTCATCACAATAGGGGCGATAGGTATACAGGCCACTACGACGAAAGCCCGCATTCAACAGCTCGCTGTAAATGTCTGCATGAATTAAATGGGATGGAGTGGCAACTTGGGAGCGTGCCATTCGATTTGGCAAATAAGAGCAAGGGTAGGGTGCCGTGGCATAAAACTGCAATGCGGTGAGCGGAAGTTCTTTGAGCCTTGTCATAGCCAGTGGGTCAAAATTGATTTATCAAAAGTCCAAGATATCTCAATATTAGTTTGGTTTAAGGATATTTGCAGTTGCTCTAAAAACTCATCCCGAGAAATAGGGGCTGCGCCCAAAGAATGCAGGTGAGCAGTCTCTTGCTGGCAATCAATCATCCCAACCCCGCTCTGGACACACCAGGCGCTCAAAGCTGCCAAGGCAATCTTAGAGGCACCTGGTTTCCGGCTAAACATCGATTCACCAAAAACCATGCCGCCAAACGATACGCAGTAAAGACCGCCAATGATTTGGTCTTGTTGGGTGACGGCAATACTGTGGGCATTTCCTTGTTCATGTAATGCGGTGTAGGCGTCCATGATTTCATGGGTGATCCAAGTACCATCTTGATCTTTGCGAGCACTCGTCGCGCAGGCGCGGATCACTGTACCAAAATCTTCATCAACCATAATGGTTGAATTTACATCTTGGCAAAAATGACGAATGCTTTTTTTCAAAGAATCGCTGCATTTAAATTCTGTAGGCTTCAGAACCATGCGGGGATCAGGTGACCACCACAAGACTGGTTGGTTATCTGAGTACCAAGGAAAAATACCGAGTTGGTATGCCTGAGAAAGTTGTCCAGGATAAATACGTTCGCTTACTGCAATCAGCCCAGGAACACTAGGATCGGGATCCGGGTGGATCAGTGGATTTGGAAAGGAGTCATTTGGACCTAGCCAAGTAATTTGACTCATGCCTTGACCCATAAATCAGCCACTAGATTCTTTCGGATGGCAGAACGTCACGGCTGCGGACATGAAATTCTTTGCCTGATTCTAAAAGGCCGGCAGCACGATCAGCAAAGTACCATTCCAGTGTTTGCTTGACTGTTGGGAAAGCAAGCTCTGCCCAAGGAATTTCATGCTCATAAAAGAGGGCAACCTCAAGACTTTCTTCACCCGCAGAAAATTCAGGAGAATGCATTTTTGCTAAATAGAACAAATGCACTTGTTCTGCATGAGGGACATTTAAGAGTGAGTAAAGCGGGCCTATTTCAACTTGGGCACCTGCTTCCTCAAGCGTTTCCCTGGCAGCACCATGACTAGTGCTTTCACCAAGCTCCATAAAGCCTGCGGGTAGCGTCCAGTAACCATGACGCGGTTCAATGGCGCGGCGACATAGTAAGACTTGTTCACGATAAATAGGAATGCTGCCGACTACATTGCGTGGGTTCTGATAATGAATACTGCCGCATGCCTCACAAACGTAGCGCTCACGAGAATCATCTGCCGGAATCTTGATCGTCAGTAGTGAAGCGCAGTGAGGGCAATACTTCATGAATACTTTCTAAAAATGGGCTTTGATAGCGCCACGCAGGGCATTACTAAGCATAATCTCATCTGCCATTGAAACATCATTAATAGTCAGGTTAGCTTCACGGGCATTGAACTTTGAATCGGCCAGTAGGCTTGCCCGCATTACGCCAGGTAATAGGCCTGCTGAAACTGGTGGAGTAAGCCATTCAGAGCTGCCTTGAGGTTTAACAAAAATGCTAGTTCTTCCACCCTCGGTCACAAAGCCTTGTTCATTCGTAAATAGAGCATCAAAGCCCTCCAATTGAACAGCGGTCTGCCAGGCTAGATCATAAAGACTGCGATGAGTCACTTTGTGACGCAATGGGGCATCACCAGAAAACATTTCTACATTGCCAGGAAGAATATCTTTTGCCCAGAAAATTTTGACAGGCTCACTTAAGGTATCAAGCACTCCGGTAGAAGTAGACAGCTCACCATGTGGGGCAAGATCAAGTCTTAGCCTACAGGAAGTCTTCGGACTGAGTGATGAACAAGCATTTTCAACGACGAACTTTGCATCAGATCGATTAAAAGGAATTCTCAGCGCCAAGGCAGATGCTTGCATACGATCTAAGTGCGCCTCAAGCTTTTGAGGTTTTCTTTCGGTAATGGCAATCGTTTCAAATAAACCCGTAGAGGAGGGTAGATGCATCAAGAAATCAGATTTGATACGACATTCCTGCCATTCTTGCTGTGTATTTGAATCGTTGGTGATACCAGCGCCGATTCCCAAAGTAAAAGTGGAGGCATGTGATTGCACATCTTCTGTAATCTCAATGGTACGAATGGGAACACTAAAAGCAAAGTCTCCACTGGGATCAAGCCAACCTAAGGCACCGCAGTAATAGCCGCGATCTTCTGGCTCTAGCTCTTGAATAATCTCCATGCTACGTTTTTTAGGTGCACCAGTGACAGAGCCACAAGGAAATACCGCATATAAAATATCAAAGAGAGAAGTATGAGGTTTAGCTCGGCCTTGCACGGTGGAGGTCATTTGCAATACATCACCATGCCTAGCGACTTCGAATAAATGAGGTACGACTACTGAGCCGGGTAAAGAGATGCGGCTGAGATCATTGCGCAAGAGATCGACAATCATGACGTTCTCAGCTTGATTCTTGGGGTCCTCAGATAAAGCGCTAGCGACATCAGATAAAGCGCTGGCCGTGCCTTTCATAGGCATGGCTTTTAGAGTATCCCCTTCGCGAGCAATAAAGAGCTCTGGAGATTGCGATAGCAGGTAATTACCGGCGTGTGAGATATAGGCGCCAAATCTGCCGGGCTGGCGCTCTCGTAAGCGGCCATACAAGGCTAGGGGTGAGCCATACGTCTTTCCAGAAATCCGGTAAGTATGATTAATTTGATAGCTATCACCACTACGAATATATTCCTGAATATTGGCTATATCAGAAGCAAACTGCTTTTCATTTAATGACTCACGAACATCGAGTACACCAGCAGACTTCTCACTATCTTCAAGCATTGCAATTCGATTTGCAATCAGAGCATCTACTTCGCTCTTAGATAGTTTTTCAAAACTCTTGAATGACCAAGCCTCAATGTGGGGATGAGGGTTTGAGCTAGGTGCTCTTTGCGGAAGATGATGAATGGGTCTGCCAAGTTCATACGCAAATGCGGCAACAACAAACTCGCCTCTACTAAGAGACTCAGTAATTTGGGCTAAACAAGTCTGGGCTGCATCCAAATCAAGCTCATTGTCACCACTTGAAAGAACGCGCCAGTACTGTAGCGGATTTTCATAATGGCGACTCGATGGCTGAGCTGCTGTACTTTGCGCGTCGTCGAGCAAAATCATCGCGGCTAACCTAGTGCCTTCTAGTTACTTCAGAAGAGTGGCTGATTCAATAGTCACGGTCTTGGAGGGAACATCAGCCATTCTGCCCATGCGAGGCGCTGGTGCAACTATGGTGGGCACCTTACGTATTGCATCGATAGTTTGAGTTCCAGAAATGACTTTGCCAAATACGGTGTAACCATTGCCCATCGCATTAGGGTAATCCAAAGCAGGGTTGTCCTTGACGTTAATGAAGAACTGAGCAGTAGCAGAGTCAGGATCAGAAGTGCGAGCCATAGCGATGGTGTACACATTGTTCTTTAGACCATTAGTGGCCTCAGATGCTACTGGGGCATCGGTTGGTTTTTGTACCAAATCAGGAGTAAAGCCACCACCCTGAATCATGAAACCATCAATCACACGATGAAAAATGGTGCCATTGTAAAAACCGCTTTTGACATAGTTCAAAAAGTTGGCGGTAGTCTTAGGGGCCTTAACATCATCAAGCTCGACTACAAAATTTCCCATAGTCGTTTTAAATTCAACTTTAGGCCCTGCAACAGCTGCTTGGCTGGTAAAGCATACAGCAACCAGAATGAGGCTGGTAAAAAACTTACGCATAACGACTCCTTGAATGAATTTGATACAACAGATTGTATTGTGCAACTGGATTAGGTGAGCCCATTGGGAACATTGCCAGCATAGGAATAGGACGCTTCTTCAAACATGCCGGGACGAGCAAGGTAATCCAGTGCCCAATCGATGGTATCGACACCCCAAAAGCAATGTTGATTGAATATCAGGGCAGGTACGCCAAAAGCACCATCTACTTTGGCTTGATTAGTATTGGCAATGAGCCCTGCTTTTACTTCAGGACTCTCTGGCTTTGCAGTCTCTGCTGGCAGTCCTAAATAAGTACAAAACTCAGACCAAGAAAGATTGGGATCTTTACCTTCTACCCACACATAATCAAAGGCACGCTCAACCATTGTCCAATTAGCTTTTTCTTGAACAAGCAGACGTTGGGCTGCAACAGTCATAAAAGGGTGGTGTTCAGGAAACCGAAATGGAATACCTAATTTTTCTGCTTGCCATACGCAGAACTGATAAGTATGAGGACGCTTTGCAGCAATTTCCCCAGGACCTTTATTTTCTGTAGCTCGAAAGAGTCCGCCTAAAAGGATGGGCACTGGTGTGATGTTCAGTTGATGTTCTAAGCGCTGTCTTTGCTTGATATACAAATAAGCAAAAGGCGAAATGATGTCGTAGTAGAGGGTGGCGGGAGTTTTCTCGCTCATTGACTCATTCCTATTTCTGATTGTGCTCTGCATCGAGTTTGCGTAAGAAAGCCATTTTTTCTTTAATCTGTGTCTCTAGACCGCGCTCAACTGGGTCGTACCAGTGGGGCTCTGGCATTCCTTCGGGTAAATAGGATTCACCGGCAGCGTAGCCATGTGGCTCATCATGTGCGTAGCGATATTCCTTGCCATGACCAAGTTCTTTCATGAGCTTAGTTGGAGCATTGCGAAGATGATTCGGTACGGGCTTAGACTGATCTTGTGCAACATAGGCACGTGCAGCATTAAATGCGTTGTAACTGGCATTACTTTTTGAGGCTACCGCTAGATACACTACCGCTTGACCTAAAGCGAGTTCACCTTCAGGTGAGCCTAAACGCTCAAAGGTTTGGGCAGCATCGTTTGCCAATTGCATTGCCCGAGGATCGGCTAAGCCAATATCTTCCCAGGCCATACGGATGATACGGCGTGCTAAGTAACGTGGGTCTGCTCCACCGTCAAGCATGCGGCAGAACCAGTAGAGGGCTGCGTCGGGATTGGACCCACGCACGGATTTATGTAATGCTGAAATTTGGTTATAAAACTGATCGCCACCTTTGTCAAAGCGGCGCGCTTGCACGGTAAGCGCATTTTCAATAAAGGCTTGGTCAATGACAGCAATGTGTGAGCCGGGCGTTAACACTGCATTACGAACCTGTTCTACAAGGTTTAACAATCTTCGTGCGTCGCCATCAGCATTTGAGATCAAGGTATCAATGGCACCATCGTCAAATTTCATATCCGGCATGGCATGTTGATGTGCGCGAACAAATAGCTGCTTGAGCTCATCGGCATTTAAGGACTTGAGCACATAGACTTGCGCTCGAGATAACAGTGCTGAGTTCACCTCAAAAGAAGGGTTCTCTGTAGTCGCGCCAATAAAGGTAAACAAGCCCGACTCTACATGAGGTAAGAGGGCATCTTGCTGGCTCTTATTGAAACGATGAATCTCATCGACAAACAAAATTGTCTGTTTGCCATATTGCCCCATGTTTTGTTGAGCTTGCTCAATCGCTTCGCGGATCTCTTTGACCCCAGCCAATACTGCAGAGATGGCAATGAATTCGCGATCAAAAGCTTTTGCAGAAAGGCGTGCTAAGGTCGTTTTACCAACACCCGGAGGGCCCCACAAAATCATGGAGTGCGGTTTGCCTGAAGCAAAAGCAAGATTGAGTGGCTTACCTGCTGCTAATAAATGGGTTTGTCCAATCACTTCTTCAATGGTTTTCGGGCGCAAGGCTTCCGCAAGTGGTGGCAGAGGTGTGCTATCGAAAAGACTACTCATTGAATGGTTAGGCTTGGATAAATAGAATGACGATCGCTGCCCAAGTTAAGCAAGCAGCAGCAATATAAGTCAAACGATTGCGGATCACCATAAAAGCGCTACGTGCCGCTTCATCCGAAAAATAGTATTGGTATGTATTCTGATCAATATTGCGCTGAATGATTAAAGTGGACGCCAAAATCAACAAGCCAACTGGAATATAGATATGTAGTGCTAGCCAGGCAATCAAGGCAGGTATGACACCCCAGATCCAAGCATTGCGATCAATCCAGCGATCACCCATAGGTGTTTTACCCATGGTATGTAAGTTAGCACCCCAATGTAAAGCGCCCATGAACGAGGTAATGACCGCCCCATAGCCTGCCAGTGATTCTGCGCTTAAATAATTGAGGGGTGTTGGCGCTAGCTGCACCATTAAAGCAAGCCCTACAAATGGAATGAGGCCTGCATAGGCCAGCTTGCTTACAAGGGGTGGAATAGGATTCACAAGTACTTAAAGATTGATTGAGATGAATGGGTGAAAATTATTTATCGTAGGTATAGACGCCGCGACCTGTTTTGCGACCGAGATAACCCGCTGCAACCATTTCACGAAGCAGTGGGCAAGGGCGGTATTTGGAATCGCTGAAGTTTTCAAAATAGACTTCCATGACTGCCAAGCAAGTATCTAAACCAATGAGGTCTGCTAAAGCTAAAGGACCGATCGGCTGATTGCAGCCTAACTTCATGCCTGCATCAATATCTTCAGGGCTAGCAAGACCTTCGGACAGGACAAAGAATGCTTCGTTAATCATTGGCAGCAAAATGCGATTCACAACAAAGCCCGGTGAGTTCTTCACAGTGATAGGTTCTTTACCAACACGTTTAGCCATGTCAATAATGGCCGCATGGGTTGCATCACTAGTTTGTAGGCCACGAATCACCTCTACCAAAGCCATGAGTGGTGGCGGGTTGAAGAAGTGCATGCCAATAAAGCGCGCTGGGTTTGAATCAAGGGCGGCTAACTTGGTAATCGATAGAGAAGAGGTATTGGTAGCAATGATGGTATCTTTACTCACGATCTCATCAACTTGCTTGAGAATCTTTTCTTTAATTGCCTGGTTCTCGGTAGCGGCTTCAATCACCAAACCTAAGCCCTTAAAGTCAGCATAAGAGGTGCTGCCTTTAATGTGCTTGAGAGCCGCTTCTTTTTGATCGGCAGTCAGGGTCTCTTTCTTCACAAGGCGATCTAAGCTTTTGCTGATCTGATCTAAGCCGCGTTGAACAGCAGCATCATTGATATCAACCATGACGACATCAAGACCGGCAACTGCGCAAACCTGCGCAATACCATTACCCATTGTGCCCGCACCGATCACACCGACTGATTGAATCTTCATTTCATTTCCTCTTTTGATACTGGGTTGAACCAAATAACTGCTCTCTAGCCTTGTTGTCAGTCAAAGGCTTGCGTAATGCTGTTAATACTTCGCAGCCACGCTTTACTGCGGGGCGCTCACCAACCATTTCAAACCAACGCTTGAAGTGAGGAAAGTCATTTATTTCTATACCTTGGTTTTTCCAATTGCGTGTCCAAGGATAAATCGCTATATCGGCTATGGAGTAGCTTTTGCCTGCAATATAGGGATTATCTTTCAGTTGCTCATCGAGAACACCATATAAACGCTTTGCTTCATTGGTATAGCGATTGATGGCATAGTCAATTTTCTCAGGGGCATAGAGTCGAAAGTGGTGGTTTTGCCCAAGCATAGGGCCTAGACCACCCATTTGGAACATGAGCCATTGCAACACCTCATACTTACCGCGAGTTGTTTTTGGTAAAAACTTACCAGTCTTGCTGGCTAGATAGAGCAGGATCGCTCCAGATTCAAAAATGCTGATTGGTTTTCCATCTGGACCATGAGGGTCTACTAATGCAGGAATCTTATTGTTTGGACTAATCTTTAAAAAGCTCTTGGCAAACTGATCACCAGCACCGATATCGATGGGATGAGCGATCCAATCGCGACCCAAGCGATAGCCGCACTCCTCAAGCATGATGTGCACCTTATGACCATTGGGTGTAGGCCAGCTATAAACATCGATTACATTTTTTGATTTTTTGGCTGTCATAGGACTCTCTAAAGGGATTGCAAGCGTTGTAGGGCGGTGGCTAAGGCTTGCTCTTGCTTGGCAAAACAAAAGCGGATCACGCCAGATTCGGTAGGTTGATCATAAAAAGCAGAAACGGGAATCGCAGCTACACCTACTTTAGTGGTCAGCCATTTACAAAAATCAGCTTCGTTTAATTTAGCCTCTGGAATGTTGAGTGCAGAGTAATCAGCGCACTGAAAGTAGGTTCCGGGAGTTGGCAGTAACTTAAATCGAGTCTTAGCTAAACCTGCTCCAAAAAAATCACGCTTTGCTTGATAGAAGGCAGGTAGATTTAAGTAGTGCGATGCATTTGCTAAGTAAGATGCAAGCCCATATTGCATTGGCGTATTTACAGTGAAGACGTTAAATTGGTGAACCTTGCGAAATTCTTTTGACAGTGCAGAAGGGGCTGCTACATAACCCACTTTCCAGCCAGTAACGTGATAGGTCTTACCAAAACTGGAGATCAGAAAGCTCCTAGCGGCCAACTCGGGATGGGAAGCCACGCTGTAATGGACAGCGCCGTCATAGACCATATGCTCATACACCTCATCACTCAAAATCAGGGTGGAAGTATTTTTCACCAATTGCGCTAAGCGATCTAAATCGGTTTTTTGCCACACCATGCCAGTGGGGTTGTGCGGAGAGTTGATGATGAGTAGTCGAGTCTTGGGGTTGATGGCTTTTGCAAGAGCATCCCAGGGAATTTCGTAAGAGGCTACTTGACCATTCGCATCACGGGTGACTTGAAGTGATACGGCGATTGTTTTGCCACCCGCTAATTCAATTGCAGGTCGATAGCAATCGAAAGCAGGTTCGATGATGACCACTTCATCACCGGGACTAACGCAAGCCAGAATCGTTGTCAGAACTCCTTGAGTGCCACCGCCAGTAATCGTAATTTCTGAATCCGGATCGTAGTGGTGGCCATACAGGTTTTGAATCTTCTGGCAAATACCATTTCGGAGTTCGGCAACTCCAATCATGGGAGGATATTGGTTGCGATCAGCAAGCATCGCTTCATTTACGCTAGCGATTAATTTGCGATCACATGGAAAATCTGGAAAGCCTTGCCCTAAGTTAATAGCCTCATGTTCAGCTGCAAGCGCAGACATCACGGTAAAGACGGTTGTTCCCACATTGGGTAGCCGACTCGGAAATGAGGGGGTAGGGGCGGACGCAGTCATTTAGGGCAGAGAAATCTAGTAGTCGCTAGAATGGTAAAAATACATAAACAAATTGTGCCATGCTGATCGTACTTTCTCCCGCTAAATCCTTGGATTACAAGACCCCAGTGAAGGTCAAGGCGCCCACCTTGCCTGAATTTGCTTCAGAATCCGCTAAATTGATTGCAGATCTAAAAAAGCTCTCCCCTCAGGATGTATCGAAGTTAATGGGTTTGTCTGACCAATTGGCCGCCTTAAATGTAGGGCGCTATCGCGATTGGTCCAAGAAATTCACAGAAGAAAACAGCAAGCCAGCAATCTACGCTTTTGATGGTGACGTCTATGATGGCTTTGATGTGAAGACCCTTAATACCAAAGCAGTTGATTTTGCGCAAGACCATGTCCGAATTCTGTCTGGTCTTTACGGTGCTTTGAGGCCCTTAGATTTGATGCAGGCTTACCGCCTAGAAATGGGCACGACCTTTAAAAATGCCAGAGGTAAAGATCTCTACGCCTTTTGGGGTAGTCGGGTGACAGATGCACTCAAGAAGATATTGGAAAAGCAAAAGAAGCCTGTACTGCTCAATTTAGCTTCAGAAGAGTATTTCAAGGTCTTGCAGCCTAAAGAATTGGATTGCCCAATTATTTCACCGGTATTTCAGGATGCTAAAGACGGTAAGTACAAAATTATCTCGTTTTATGCGAAGCGGGCACGCGGTTTAATGGCTCGCTATGTTGTTGAGAACCGCATTACGGATCCGGCAGATTTAAAAGGCTTTAATTTGGATGGTTATAAGTACTTTGCGGCAGAATCTAAACCGGAAAAGCCAGTATTTAGAAGGGCGGAGAAAAAATAATGGCCGTACATCGCACTAAGTCTTCGCAACGTAGTTCTCCTGAAGTTGAAAAGCTAGTTTCTGATGCAATTTCCTTGGCCGCCTCTGGTAGCCAAATAGAAGATCGCTTCTGGGAAGAGCGCTTGAATGTGCGCTTGATGCGTTTACTCAAAAGTCAAAATCAAAATGTCATTGATGCAGCCTTAGATCAAACCTTTCGTATCAATACAGTAGCCTTTGAAGTGCTTGCAGATTCAGCTGAAACTCTAGCGGAGTCACTGAAGATGGAGCATGAAGGGCAGGAGTGGGATGTGCTCTTACTCGCAATGCCGATCGTTGCGCACACACGTTATCAAATTCCTTCAGGACCATTGCAGGCCAATATGGTTGAGGCGACTGCTCAAGCCCTGCATTCTGCAATTGCAGCACCTGATACGCGCCTTGCGATTGTTCCTTGGCTCTACAGTATTGATCAGATGCCACATTCTCATTGTCAAACCCGCATCTTGACGGAGGCCTTAGCTAATGCCGCGATCTGCAATAAAGATGTGAAATTAGAGTTGCGGGATATGTCTGAGACGATAGCTGTCTTAGCGGATCCGCGCTTTATAATTGCTGCCCTGAGCGCGCCGAGTGGAACCCCCATCTTCCGTTGGCAAGCCGAGCCTCCAGCACGTCAAGAGCGTGGCGTGAGTTTGATCGGTTGGCAAAACGCCATGCAAGAACCGATTGCTGCTTTGCTGCCTGGCTGCGAGTTTGAGCTTTTATTGCCGGAGTCTTATTTTACGAACTGTCGCTTAGCCGATAAACATGTTCGGCCCCTCAGCATTCGCGCAGCAGTCAATTATTTAGAGAGTGGCTTAGGCATTCTTCCTGCTGGCTTATCGTGCGTCGTGGGCGCATTTGGCGAAGTGCAGGCTGATGAATACCGTATTTCCTTTAGCGCAAAAGGTTCTTCAGAAGTCATGTACGGCGTGATCTGGCCTTTGTATGACCGCGAGAGTGTGGCAAGTGATGCCTTAAATGATTTGTCGGATGACGAAAGCCCAATTAAAAAAATCTGCGACGCATTGCATGATGCTGGCGTAGAAGATGTGTTCCGTCATGCAATGCTCTTTGATCCAGAGTTATGCGATGACTGTGGTGCACCATTATTCCCAGATAGATCTGGGGAGGCTGTGCATGCAGAGATGCCAGAAGATTCGCCAACCCAACAACCTTTATTTCACTAATAATATAAACAATAAAAAAGCCGAGAAGTTCTCGGCTTTTTTATCAATGCATTGATGAAGAATTAGTTCTGGACAAAGGGCTCCGCACCAGCAAACAAATGCGGCAACTTCCCAGTTCTCATGTCTACGGTTTGGCAGAAGTCGGCTAGTCTGACGCCTGCTTTGATGTTAAACAACATCGCTTTATTGCCCAACACAACGAGGTCGTGACCACTGTTCGTGTTTTTGTAACGCAGGCTACCAGGTAATGAAGTTTGACGTTCTAAGTCATAGGTTTTAGATTCCCAAGTTAAGCGAACTTTCTCGGTAGTTCCAGTGGTTTTGAACTGTTTACTTTCACTACATGTCCAAGTGAACACCTCCTCACTAGCGCTGACATGCGCAGCTGCAAAGAGGCTGACTAATACAACGCTAATCGTGAGAAGGTTTTTCTTCATGTATTTATTTTCCTTAAGCGAGTAAGTGCTTAACGCCAGCTTGCTCTTCAAGTAATTCATTTAGGGTATGAGTCATGCGCTCACGGGAGAATTCATCAATCTCTAAACCTTCGATCATTTTGTATTCGCCGTTTTCGCACACTACTGGGAAGCCATAAATCACTTCTGCTGGAATACCGTATTCGCCTTTAGAAGGGATGCCCATAGTGACCCATTTGCCATTGGTACCAAGTACCCAATCATGAACGTGATCAATTGCTGCGTTCGCTGCAGAAGCTGCAGAAGACAGGCCACGTGCCTCAATAATGGCAGCACCACGCTTACCAACTGTTGGGATGTGCACATCTTTATTCCAAGCGGCATCGTTAATCGTATCTTTGACCGACTTGCCGCCAATGGTGGCAAAACGATAGTCTGGGTACATTGTTGGGCTGTGGTTACCCCACACAACAAATTTTTCAATATCTGCAACAGGCTTGTTTAACTTAGCTGCCAATTGTGAAAGTGCGCGATTGTGATCCAAGCGTAACATCGCTGTGAAGTTCTTCGCAGGAATATCTGGAGCAGATTTCATCGCGATGTAAGCATTCGTGTTTGCTGGGTTACCAACAACCAATACCTTAACGGTCTTCTTCGCAACAGCGTTCAATGCTTTACCTTGCGCTGTGAAAATCTGTGCGTTGGCGGAGAGCAAATCTTTGCGCTCCATGCCAGGGCCGCGTGGACGCGCGCCAACCAAAAGGGCTACATCAATATCTTTAAATGCGGTCATTGGGTCAGAGTGGGCTGTCATGCCTGCCAATAGCGGGAATGCACAGTCTTCTAGTTCCATCATCACGCCAGCTAGGGCTTTTTGAGCTTTTTCGTCCGGAATTTCAAGTAATTGAAGAATAACGGGCTGATCTTTGCCCAGCATATCGCCATTGGCGATGCGGAATAGAAGGGAATATCCGATTTGACCGGCTGCACCGGTTACAGCGACACGCATTGGGGCTTTTGCCATTACTAATAACTCCAGGGGAAGGTTAATAAATCAAAACTTTTCTATTATCCATTCAAGTGTATGGACTTTAGCTTTACACTGTCAATGACGTCTTATATAAGACTAGAATTACCCTGAATTTTATCTAATTGATATCGACTGGAGTCAATTTGTCAGAATTAAATGTGCCTGTAGCCTCATTTAGCCCTCTGTACGAGCAAATTAAGGCGATGATTTTAGCCAGCCTGCAAGCCTCCGAATGGCTGCCTGGGGCTGCTATTCCTAGCGAAATGGAGCTGGCTGCGCGCTATGCGGTCAGTCAAGGAACGGTTCGCAAGGCCATCGATGAGTTAGCGGCTCAGAATCTATTAGTCAGACGTCAAGGGAAGGGCACTTTTGTGGCCACCCACCAAGAGGACGACTGGCAATACCGTTTTTTACGCTTAGCTCCGGATTCTGGGGAGAAGTTTCACCTGACCAACCAGTTCTTGGTTTGTGCCAACACCAAAGCGAGCCCATATATCGCCAATTTGCTTAAATTAAAGGCAGGTGATGCGGTCATTCATATTGATCGGGTTCA
>CAJEZV010000015.1 GCA_903995005.1 uncultured beta proteobacterium | reverse complement strand
AAGAGATAACTCATACAAGATCAAGCAAGTAGCAAAAATTGCCAGTGAGTAGGTCAAAATCATTTCAAGATCAAGCACCAGCTTAGGGATATGAAGACGGCTATTGCGACGATTAAAGCTGCGAACTAAGCCCTTAATGAGCTGATCGGTAGTTGCCGCAAATAGCATGATTTGGACAAAGCAAAGCCACTCTTTAATTGTGAATGCCCCATCATTGGCTGCTAGACTGGCATAAAACCAGGACCAAGAAGAAGCATTGATATTTAGGGAATATACGGCCGCTAGCAGATCAAGAAATATCAAGAGAATCAGCATGGCGTATTGCCGCAATACTCTGGGATGGGGGTGAAATGTACTCATATGCGGGGGTAAAATAGAAAACTCAAAAATCTATTAATCTTCGTTAGGAGATGATTTGACGAAGAATCATCATACAGAAATAAATAATCCAAATCGCCAAAATAAACTGATAGATAAGCATTCTGTGGCCCATTTTTTATTGCTATGCAACATTGGCCTCGCCAAGCCGCCTCGTATTTCAGAGAGAGTGGACTCAGCCTTGGGGATGGGATTAGCTATTTTTAGCAAGAAAGATTGCCATCTGTGCCTGAGTGAGGCGCATTTGCTCTAACTCAGTGACATAGGGATCGCCACCGGCGATCCGCTTTACGCCAGAAGGCATTAACTGCCCGACAGAAATTAAATACAGGCCTGACAATTCTTTAGCGTGATTTTGAAAACGCAAGATCGGTATTTTTAACTCTACTGCGCGCAATACCAACTGTTCACATAAATTTTCTGGAGTCTCTAGATGATACTCTTGTAAATACATTTTCTCGCCAGGGATAAACTTTTCATGCTGCTCAACATGATGATCAACGTACAGCCTTCGTCCAAAATCAAATAAATGATCAGCCAGCGCCCGTGAAATCCAGTATGCCTGGTTCTCACTAAACTTATGTCTTAAGGCATCATGCAATTTTTGTTGATACTGCTCTTTGTATTTTTGAGTCTTAAGCTTGTAAAAGGGGTGGGTTTGCATGTAGCGGGCAACAAGGCCGCCTATGATAACAATCGCACCAATTAAGATTCCTTCACCCACCTTGCGCCCCCTTCATCTGCTGACAACCTAGTAGGCTTTTAGCACGCAACCTGAATGATGGATTGTTGAAATCCCCCAAGAAAAGACCATCGCTGCAGCAGCTCATTACGCCTCCTCTTTAGGAATTGAAATGCATTTACTACTCTTGATATTGGGCCATTTGTTTAGAGTTAACCAAATGCATGGACCAGTTACCAAAACTACGCCGTGAAATTTTTCTAACAACTCCAAACAACAGGCTGTGATGCCTTTTATCAAAAGCAATACTATTCATCACAGTTTGCAAATCCTCAAAATTACCCTCGAGGATTTGATGAAAACGGCCATTTTCAATGGCAATCACCCCCGTTAGACCCAACTCAAGATTACGCTTACTAGCTACTGCCACAATATCTGCAATGTCTTGTTCAAAATTTATACCCACCGGAGTGCTAAAGTAGGAGAATCGGCATAAATCGTACGGCATTAATCCAGCCTCACAAGGAAAAGAATAGCTCATAATGTCAGCATGCGAAATCAAAAAATGCACTTATTTCAAAGTTGATGCACCATTTTAGCGATATTTTTCATAATTATTTCAAGATGTCCTTGGCCTACCTAAAGATACGCTCAGGCGCAATCTTGTGGTTTTTACTAATACTAGCTCCTCAAGGCATTTGTCAGTCTGTTATGGCGATGAGCTTTACTTATGAAGAGCGTTGTAATACCCAACTCACTCCCCCATGTCAAAAAATGGTGTTAGCCCAAGGCCTCATCAATAAGGAGACCTTTGCCCAATTTAGAGAGTTCACCAAAGACCTGCCGGCTGGTACTTGGATTGCCTTTACCAGTCCAGGCGGTAATCTGGTCAACGGCATGCAAATGGGAGCCCTCATTCGCGAGAGGCGCTTTAACACCACCATTAGCTATACCGAGCATAGCCCCAGCGATTGCTTATCGGCCTGCGCATATGCTTTTTTAGGAGGCACCAGTCGCAACTTGCCAGCTAATAGTCGGTTTGGTCTGCACCAATTTCGGGGTTTAGAAACTGCGATTAGTGCAGAAGATACCCAAAAGCTGAGCGCCATTTTGGCCAAGTATGTTGATGCCATGGGAATTGATCGGCGTATATTGGATATCGCCCAGTTAACTAGCTCCGATAAAGTAGCCATTCTAACGAGCTCCCAAATCAAGCAATTTAAAATCGATAACCTTGGCCAATCGCCTTATCCCCGCTGGCGTCTAGACACCACCCCACAAGGTCAACTCATTGCGCTGAACTCCTTTGCCACCAATCTCAATGGTACGAGCGCCACGATTGGACTGATGCGCGTGAAAGACAGTGTTCTGTTCATTCTCTATTACAAAACCAATCAGGCCACGCTCATGCAAGCGGGTACGCAGTTATCCATTGAGATTGGAGAGCAAAGCTATCCTTTAATGCAGTTGGGCACTTGGGAGCCTAAAACTGACGGAACTCAAGGTAACTTTTCCATACCAACTACGCTACTCAAAGTACTGAGCAACTTACCGGAAGATGGTAGCGCCTTACTATTGGCCCAAAATGCTCTGATCAATAGTAGCAGTGGTGGCAGCAATAATAGCAATGCCAACATCAAAGGCTACTTTGGAGTGGGCGGATTTAAAAATACACTGCAAGCTTTACTAAACCGTAATTAATGTAATTTTTTAGAAATTTTTTCCGCGGGCAAGCGCTCTACTTGCGCAGCCTCATCACTGTCCGCATCAAGAGGTGCAACCTGGACTTGAACGCTAGCAATATTAGCGCTTGCAATAGACACCCTTCCCCACTGCGCGTTATCGGCTAAGCGCTCAAGCAATATGCGCATGGTAATTAAGGTGGGAATCGCCAAGGTAATGATCAGATTGGGATGATTGGTCATCGCAAAATCGAGTGTCATCGCATCGGTGCCATCGACCTGCACCACAGCGCATTTAACATCTGTCGCCAAAACAGGATCATGGCCCAATGGAAAATGCATCGCCACTTGATACTGTGCCGAAAAGTCTGCTTGCGACTTAGCCGTATCTTGCGCAAACTGGGCAATTGCTTTCGCTGCAGGAGCACTATGGGTTTGCGTTAAGCGCTGCTCAACCAAATGCTCAGTTGCCGCCAATATAAATAAAGTCACGCGGCGACTGAGCCACAAACGGTACTCGCTATTATTCTGGGTGTTAAACCGAAACATCAGGCGATCTTCGCCTGGCAGATAATTACCGTTAAATTGCTTAATTGACATAAGCACCTGTCATCTCTAGCGCGGGTGTTTGCAAAAGCTTCATGCTCGTAGGAATCAAACTCAAAAAAACTAAGCGATTAAATCGAGTAAAACTGCTTGAGTCACTTTGCCGTCAAAATGCTGTGCTTTACGCTGGGCAAATACAGTGCGATCATGAGTATCTACACTAGCATGGTCTTTATCCCAATCAACCTCCACCAAAATACTATTTGGCTCATAGACATAGACACCGGCTTGCAAGGCTAAGAGGGTTAACTCTGCATCGGCATAGTGACGTGCGTATTGAGGGTAAAAAAAACACTGGTTTTGCTCGGGATAATTTTGCTGCGCCCAGGAGCGCCGCGCTATTCCAAAGGCGGCTAGCGCGCCAGCCCACTTGCCATCATTAAATCCTAATAGATCTTTACGATCACCTAGTGCTTCTAGCGCGAGTGCCAACCAGCGACGACCTGCATAGGCGTCTTGAGCAACATAGCCAAACCAGGTACTTTTCGAGGCGGCAAAGGCGGCGTTTACCACCTGCACAAAACCGACCTTTTGTGCATCTAAAATTGCCCAAATTAAACCAGGGGTATCAGCGCGCTCACTCATCAGCCTAGCCGCTTGATTGGCTAGCTCAGCATTGGTAAATGGCATCACCATCAAAGTGCCATCTACTGCCATAGAGCCTGGCGCAAGATCACGTAACTCAGCATAGGTGCAGTATTGAATGTGCATGGACTTATTTCACCACGGGCAAGGGATTATTTTTAAAAGCGGTGCTCTTCATGGACTCCATTATCAGGGGCTTTGATGGCAAAAAGCTAGTGACAAGCAGCCACTACTCCAGACAGCCTCAAACCCCTCCAGAGCCCCTTGGACCCAAAGCTACTTTGTTCTTACTCTGCCAGCGCCCATAGTATGGCGCTCACAAAACAACTCCCCCGTTTGAATCACCCGCACTTGCGTACCCATCGCCAAGGCTTCTCTAGCCGTCAAGCCACTACTGTAAGGAAAGGTATCGAGCATCACTGCATGTTCATTCACAGCAGCTAAGGCTTCTTGATGGCTGGCGGGGCAAACAAAACGCACCGCAGAGCCTAGTTTTCCAAGCGCGCTCCTCATGCGCTCTTGGACCTGGGGATAGCGGTATTGACGATGAATAAATACCGGGGCAATGGCCTCTTGCTTGAGGTACACTAAAAATGCACTTGATACTTTAGCGGGATTACTAAATACGCATGGGGTGGCATTTTTATTGCGCGCCGGTTTTGGTAAGTAAGTAGGCGCAGTATAGGTGCAATAGCCGCCATCAATATTGATTAAAGGTTCGGTATATAAATGCTGCAAACGCGCTGGTGACTGATGGGCATCACCAATCCAACCATCAAAGCAATCAAGTCCCGTAGTGATACTTTGACCGCCCACCCACTTATATTGCACACGAGCGGGTCTGAGCGATAGGGCTTGTAGGCCTACCGGATCCATCCAGCCACCGAGGTCATAGAGCACATCGATATCGTTCTCCAGAATCGTTTTAGCTAAAGTAATAGCCTCTTGATGCTGCACATCGACCCACTCAGTCGCCAATGCTTGAAATTGCGCACTGGCCCAATCGGCTTGATGACCGCGATTAAAGATCACAATATCACTACCCTTAGCGACTTTGCGCCAACCTGCAATCGTTAAAAAGTAGACAGGTGATACGCCAAATTGATTGGATAACAAACCTACTTTGGGACGCTTGCGAGTAACCATACGCTCACTTGGCGCGCGCATCACAAAGCCAGGTAACTGCAAATGTGCTTTAGAAAAAGCCATCACATCGTCAGTTAACTGTAAGGCCGTATCACTGATAGGGCGATCATATAAGCGGCTCATCAGATTGGTCAGCTGCGCGTCCATCGCGTATTCAGGATTGGCTAGTAGTGGCGCGACTAAATCTTTAGCAGCGGCAGGATTACCAAACAGGTTGAGCTCTAAATTAGCAGCGCCCAGTAACGCACTCGGATTAATCTTGTCCTCTGCCAGTACAGCTTGATAACTTGCCATCGCAGCAGGCGCATCGCCCAATTGAGCATAGGACTTGGCAATGAGGATTTTGCTTTGCCATAAGTTGGGCGCTAAGACCAAAGCTTGCTTGCACACAGCAATAGCATGCTCGCTTTGCCCAGCACCCACCAAAGATAAACCAAGGTTGTGCCATAAATCAGCACGTTTGGGGGCAATTGCTAAGACTTGCCGATATAAGGCGCAAGCCTGGCTCCAGGCACTACGATCACGCGCTACTTGAGCTAACTGCGTGAGTTCAACCAAACGGTAGTCTTGGACATCACTGGACATAAATAAGAAAAGAAAATGGAAAGCGCTTAGGGTTAACGAATTTCATCAAAAATACAACTACGATATTGTCTAATTATCTAATGGACTATAGCGCAATTATTAAAATCAATATGAAACCGGAATCATCTAACAAGCAGCAAGCCTGGATCCGCATTAAAAAGATGTAACGCTGTCTTAAATAGCTACCCTAAGACTTCCTTCAAAGCACTCCCCTGGTAACAAGTAATGAGGCTTACTAGCAATCACCGGCTCAATACAGACAAAGTGTCGCCAGTCACCCGCCGGTAAATCTACGACCTCACTAGCACCTTGCTCACCTGGATTCCAAATCATCCACTCACAAAAGCCCTCGCAAGAAAGCCGTATCGTCCGCTTCTTGGTAATGAACTCGAGCGAAGGTGCGGCCAAGTAAAGCCTTTCAAACGCCGCTCTATCCAAAGTCAATTGTGGCGAGCTCTCCACCTTCAATTGAGGCAAATAGCGATCCTCGCAAGGTAGATGTTGCACCCCTACAATCCGCACCTCTTGCAGCTCATCTACGTACCAATACGGATGCAAACCCCCAGTCCAGGCAAAAGTGGTTTGACCACTATTACAAATCCGTAAACGCACTATCAGCTCACTAGGACTCATTTGTACCCAAAGGTCTAAGCTCGCTGCATGGGGCCACTCAGACAGGAGATTTGGAAAAATAGCTAATTGGTAATGACTTTGCGAGAGGCGATGATCTTGTATTTGCGCAAGACATTGCCATGACAGATTGCGCGCAAAGCCATGTTTTGGCAAAGGACCGCGCTCGGCAAACTGCGGAAAAAGAATTGGCACACCACCACGCCTGGGTAAATCACCCATTACCATTGGACTTAAATAAAACAAGGGGGCAACTGTACTATCCCAACTGGCCCCGAGCACTTGGGCACCTAATGACTGCTGCACTAGCCTCATCACTCAAGTCTCCGAAGGTTTTTCTAACTAGACCTTAATGCATCAAGCACCCAATGCCTTAGTCTTTGATCTTACGCGACTTATTCTCTAGATCTTGATGCACATCGTGAACTGTCATTCCGATTTTGGCATGTGGCAGCTTTAACCAATCCCGATGACGTAAAGTCTTGCGCGTATCTTCAAGACCTGCAGCCCAATGCTCTTGCATGGTGAGCTTAGAGAACTCATAATCTTTTGAGTCGCCTTCATACTCTTTATGGTGATAGATTAAATGCAGAACATTAATCTGCGATTTTTCATCTAAAGTCTCTAATAGCGCTTTATCCTCTGATGTGAGCTCATCTTTAGGAATCCGTTTAAGAGCATGTGATAGCTCTATTTCCAGATTATGAATTTTCTTAAAGCGATCAGTAGCATTTCGGGTGCGACTGGAATACATGATGTCTTTATGGCGAGCACTAACTTCAGGCATCGATTTGGGCAACTTACCCCGTGCATTAAAGAGATCAACCTGAAAGACCAAGGTATCGACCAGCTTTTGGTTTTCTAGCAAATATTGCAAAGGAGTATTCGATACGATACCGCCATCCCAGTAATGCTGGCCATCAATCTCTACCGCAGGAAATGCTGGTGGTAAAGCGCCGCTAGCCATCACATGTTCTGGGGCTAACTTTTCTAAAGACGAATCAAAAAAGCGAAAGTTACCCGTCTCAACATTTACTGCGCCAACACTTAAACGATGCGCTTGATTATTGAGCATATCCCAATCAATCAAATACTCCAAGGTATCACGCAGATTTTGAGTATCGTAAAAACTCGTAGCGCCCTGATGGCCAGGCATTTGCATCCATGGATTTGTAGAGCGTGGCGCAAAAAATCCTGGAATGCCAGAAGTCATTGTCATCCAGGCACTGGTCATATTGTGAAGCGCACGCAGCACATCGGCGCCTGAGAGATGAGAGGCATAGCCATGGTCAGTGATGGTTTCCCAAAACTCACGCAGCCTAGCAACCTGGTTTTCCGGTTTATTGCCACTAATGATGGCCGCATTAATTGCTCCAATCGATACGCCCGATACCCAGGTCGGCTGAATCCCTGCTTCACTTAAAGCTTCAAAGACGCCTGCTTGATAAGATCCAAGAGCGCCACCGCCTTGAAGCACCAAAGCAATCGATTGGTACTCTGCCAACATCGGGGCAAGATCGGCATATGCCTGTTTAGAGTGACCGTTTTTGATTGAACCTGCCATGATGTTGTTTCCTTTATTTTTTATTGGGCAATCATGCTGCTTATTGGTGATTGTTTGCTAGGCATTGCATATGAGGACTGGATGAATATAAAAATCCTTAATCTTTCATATAGTCATGCACCACTTCGCCAAGACCGAGCGTTAAGTCTGCAACAAAATGCACTGCTGATAAAACTTCTAAAACAGGCAACTTAGCGACATCGGCAACCACGTGATTAAATAATTGCAAATCGGCCGGTGAAGACCACGCCTCTTTAACTGTAATGTCATGCAAGTGGTAACGCACCAGCTCGCAGATACGCGGAGTCGCATCGACATGCGGCATAATTTTAATGAGGTAATTGGGTTTTTTGAGCGAAGCTAAAACCGTAGCCGGATCTAGAGCGCGGTGCTTAAAGCCCATGGTCATGGTGGCGCACAACACACTGCCGTAGTGCAATTTACCCACAATCACATCGCCCTCATGCTCGACCTTAGGGGTCGCATATTTTTTAGGAAAGCCCCAAATCTCGCGGCCGCCAGCAATGGGTGATTCATCATCCAAATACATCGAGTGCACAAAGACCCCTTCTTCACCATTCAAGCTGACTGGGATGACCTGACCTGATTCGGTGTAATCACCAAAACCAGTCGAATTTGGCATCTTAATAAACTCATACTTGACCACCGGCTCGAGCGGCACCAAAGGTGCTGGCAAGACTGCAGCGAGCGCAGCCGGGTCAGTGCGGTACGTCACGATCATGTACTCACGATCCATAAAGCGATAGGGCCCAGGCGGATAGGCTGGGTTGGTGAGCGGCATTGCATAAGCTTGTTTTTTAATAGTGGCAATATCCATGAATCAACTTTCTATTGAGTGTAGAAACGCAGGTGGTAAGTTTGAAGTAGTGAGTTTGACGTCGTGAGTTTGAATTCGTGAGTTTGAATTTTTTAGTATGAGCCAATCAGTTTGACTGGCTCGATACAAAAATGCATCAATAGGATTAATGCGCAGTCCAGCCGCCATCAATTGGAATCACTGTTCCAGTGACTGGAGCAGCGGCATTAGATGCCAAGTAAGAAGCCATTGCAGCTACTTCTTCCATCGTGACAAACTTTTTCGTTGGCTGGGCTGCTAACAGCACATCATTGATCACTTGCTCTTCTGTTAAGTGGCGCGATTTCATCGTATCGGGAATTTGCTTTTGTACTAGTGGTGTCCATACATAACCCGGGCAAATTGCATTGGCCGTAATGCCTTGTTCAGCCACTTCTAGGGCAATGGTTTTAGTCAGGCCCGCAATGCCATGTTTTGCGGCAACATAAGCTGATTTATATGGAGATGCGACAAGCGCATGGGCAGAAGCGACATTAATAATGCGCCCCCAATGTTTCGCCTTCATCCCAGGCAAGGCGGCTTTAGTCGCATGAAAGGCAGACACTAAATTAATAGCAATAATGGCATCAAATTTGTCTTCGGGAAATTCATCGATCGGGCAAACATGCTGAATACCCGCGTTATTCACCAAAATATCCACGCTACCAAATTTGGCGACCGCATCGCCAATCATTTTACGAATTTGCTCGGGCACCATCATATTGGCATCAGAGTAAGTGCACTGCACTCCAAAATCTTTGGCAATACCTGCGCGCGCCGCTTCAATCTCGCCAGCATCACCCAAGCCATTAATCACGACATTGGCACCTTTTGAAGCAAGCTCTCTGGCAATCGCTAGTCCAATACCGCTCGTTGATCCTGTTACGACTGCTGTTTTATTTGTAAATTCCATTTGCCCGTCTCCCTAAAATAAAAATGATGCATTGCATATGCTGTCCACATCCGTTAATGCTAGCCGCTCCCGAAAAGTTCAATGAAAAGCTAAGCTTTCATCTAGGGCAAATCGCATTTGACCACGTAGATAATGCTGTTTTATAGCATGACTAAATTACCAAGAAGGATAAACATTGGCTAAAAAGGTGCCAGGGAGCTTAAATACTGCTTTTAAACAACTCAATGAGCCATGAATTCATGGGGCCTTATAGGGGTTCAAACCCTGTAAATCGCCCAAGCGGGATAAAATACAGATACTTTTCATAAAGGGACTTAAATATGATTGTTAATGAAACCTTTGTCGATGGCCTAGGCAATGTGGCTGTCCAAGCTGCCCTAGCCCGTATTGAACTGACCCAACTCACCACCCTTCCAGCTGAAGGAGGAAAGCCTGATTTTCAAGTGTGTGAGCGCCTGGTGATGAGTATTGAGACTTTTCTCAAAATGCATCAATCCTTTAGTGAAGTCATTGCTCAGATGGAAGCCAAGGGTTTGATTCGTAAAACCGATTCCGGTGCAGTTACAGCAAGCTCTGAAAAAGCTACAGAATCAGCCAAAAAAAGCGTCAGCAATAAAAAATAGTGGGCGCTAAATCGTAGGCAGCAGAGTCCGCTATGCGGCTTATGAAAAATGAATTTCGGTTGGCGTGATGGTGCGCAGATGCTTATCGCACCACTCCTTACCATTAGCCTGCATTAAGTATAGATTGCGGTAATTAACCCAGCAGGCAGCTAGCCACGCCGATTTCGTGCGATGCGCAACATCTTTCATTTCACGTAATAACTTTAAATGGACGTTCAGTTCAGACTCACGCGAGGGCAATGCGATCTTGTGCGCTAACAAATCTTTACCAGCAGTTTTCAAAAAAACCGGTAGTAAGCGCTCAACAATAAAGGGTACATAAGTACTACCCTTGTGTAGATCCCGGTCATCAGCTAATTTGGAATGCATCAGGTCACGAATTTTGGGGGGCAACTTTTTATTGGCAGCGCTCAGCACCTGATTAACCCAAGGAATATAAGTCATCCAAAAGCGCGGGGTGCCAATGTAGTAATTGGATGCCGAAAATAAGGCCGATGATTGCAAACCTGTGAGCTCAGACTCTGGTAAACCGGTAACTTTAAAAATAGCTTGGCAGAGCGGCAAAAATTGGGGGTGACTCGTTTCCCCCTGCAGCCAAAAATTATGAAACAGTGCCTCATTCACTGGCACCGGATCACAATAATAAATATCCTTACCCGGCTGCGCTGCAATGGCCTTAACTAGCTGAGCCCCCGTCATGCCAGTGCGCTCAGTAAAGCGCCAAGATAAGGCACCCCACAGTTGCACATCTTTAACATGCTCACTTTTTAGAAGCCTCTCAAAGACAGCAAACTCCATTAATTCAGTAGTCGTTTTCCCATTATCTAGCGCAATGAAATTAGGATCGAGTAATTCACGCTGCCATGCTTCGTAGTAGATCTGAAAAATTCGCAGTGGAATTGTTTTAGACTTAGCGGTGCTTGCACCTAATTTAGACGACTCCAAACTCTGTGAGTTTTGCGTAGAACCCTTTAACTGAGGATCTACTGCGGATGTATTTTTTAATGGGGCTTGTGCGATGGTGCCGGGCTTGTTAAGACCAGCATTAAGCACGGGATCGCTTGCCGTTCTCGCTGCCTCAAGCACTGCACTCATCTCCTCAATACCTAGACCAGGATTTTGTAAGGGGCTATTTTTATCTTTAGCAGTAGACGCGCGCTGGCCACCAGCCTTTTTAATCGCTGGTTTGGTAGCCGGTCTATGACTTGAGTTAGCCTTAGATCGCGAAGGTTTAGTAGTTTTGCTGGCCATCTAAATTAAAGAAAAGGAGTGCACGTTTAAAACAATTATCTCAGGATAACCTAAGGTGGGTTACAGATCAGCTCTGAGTTGGTTTATGTATGCGCTTAGGTCTTTTTTTTTCATCATTCATTGGCAGCTCATCCATGCTCGCCTTCTGACTTACCCGTTGCACTACTTTTTCCATTACTCGCTCGGCCACGAGTTCTAGTAAAAAAGTTTTGTACTCATGGGCCAATTCTGGGTCGGTTTTAGCAAGACGATCAAAGTGAGCCATCAACTGAGGGTGAAAATATAACAGGGCATCCCACGATTGCCTATCCAAGGGATTAATAAACTGAGCATCAAATGCCTCAATTTGATGCTCAAACAAACTTATGTCCAATGACCCTGCCAACTGGAGGTCATATGCTTTGCGTGACCTTGCATCTGAAAGGATGCGATAGGCTTGCTGTATACCCCAAATCTTAGCGTCAGCCTGAGCGCGCTCTTTAGCAGGGAGCTTATCCGGATGATAGCGCTGCATGAGGGCTCTATAAGCAGCCCGAATCACGACGTCTTCTGCATCCTGGGCTACACCGAGAGTGCCGTAATAATCGATTTTGCTTGCTCTAGCCATGGGAATATACAAAATACCTATTTAGGTGCTTATGCTAACTATGGTGCCACTCAAAAGTTCGCTATGATAGGCATTAGAGCTAGTTTTTATAAAAAATTGAACATTAATCACCCTCAGGGTCCCAAATGAGCTTTCAATCAAATCATCTTCTCATCAGCGATGTTGCCAAACGATTCGCAATCTCTGAGGCAACTGTTGCACAATGGATTGTAGCGGGCGCTTTAATGGTGCAGCGCAACCAAAATGAAGATCCCCTCATCCTCTCTGACTCTGTCAATAGCATCTTAGAGGAGAAAAAGAGTATCCCGATTATCGATCCAGTTGCAAGCGATGTGATCAAGGTGGCCATCGTCGAAGATGACAGCGATTTATGCAAACTCTTAGAGATGACAATCCACAATTTTGACTTTAAGACCCAGATCCAAATCGCCAGTAATGGATTAAAAGGCTTGGCACTTCTGACCGAATATAAGCCCGACATCTTAATTGCTGACCTGAACATGCCTGTGATGGATGGCTTTCGCTTACTCCAAGCCATCGATGGCACTGAGCTTGCACCAAAAAAAATCGTGGTCATTACCGCGCTAGATCAAAACATCATTAGCTCTCGAGGTGGCTTACCTAGTAATGCCACTATCATTTCTAAGCCCTTTAACCTGAGCGAGCTCGAAGCACAATTTCGAGCCTGATTTGCTCATCATCCCTATAAATCTAATGTGACTAAGAACATGCCTAAATCCCCAAGCCCCAAGAAGACTACTCCCAAAGCCACTAAAGCAGCTCCAGCTAAAGGGCCGGCCAATGATGCCGATGCCAAGCCAGTAGCCAATCCATCGGCCAAAGCGAGCGCAGGAGCACTGCCGATTTTAGGCAGCGTGAAATCACCCTTACGCATTTTCCAAATCTACAACGCCCCTTGGCAGCGCGATTTACTAGATCCCAAATTTGCCGCTATTGATAACAGCGATCTCAATTCTGAAATGGCTGAATTTTTAATCCTAGATCGATTGGCTAAAAGTGACTATGTTCAAGGGGCAAAACTTTGGGGAGCTTTATCTTGGCGCTTTACTGAGCGCACTGGAATGAGCAGTGCTGACTGGGTTAAAGCAATTGAAGAAAATCGCGGCAAGGATGTCTACTACTGCGACCCGTCTCCATTAAATGAAGCCCTGTACCACAATTTATGGCTGCAAGGAGAAACTGCTCACCCGCAATTTTTTGCCCTGTGCCAAGCCTTTTTTAAAGCCACTGGTTTACCTGAAAGTGAGCTCACCATGATTGCGCCAGCTGAGCAATTTGCCACGGCCAATTATTTTGTCGGCACGCCGCAATTTTGGGAACTCTACTTGCCTTGGATTAATTTGACACTGGCCACGGCGAATAAAAAATTACCTCCTAAGGTGCGTGATCTTTTGCATACCAAAATCACCGAGGGGCCTCATAAGGGTCTCACTTATGTTCCCTTTATTTTAGAGCGCCTCTTTCCGGTATTTATGAAAACCGTCGGCAAAAAACTGACCTACCAAAAGATTGCACTGCCTACCCTAGATAACCAACTCAATGTGCACTTGCGCCTGCTTCGAGAAGTGAAAAACCTCTCACATAGCACCAAATCAGCATGGCTTGCCGCCGTTTGGGTCAACTACCGTAATCTGTATTTGATGCAAACGAATGGTAAAGATTGGTGCGCTAAGTATCTGCGTAACATTACGCCAACGGATATCAAGTTTTCCTAAATCTGTTATCGGCAGCTTCTTTTATCAGTCTCTCTTTGCAGTGATAGGTGGGCATGCGCTCCTTGCCAGCTGGTTTTAATCTCATTGGTTACGCCACCTCACCGACTGGATTAGGTGAGGATTTGCGCTCATTTGCAGCGCTCCTCAATACACTTGAAATTCCTTTTTCGATTACCGATATTCCTACCGATAGCTCGGGGAAAATTAAGCCTCAATTTAAATACCTCTCAGTAGATGATTTTGCCAATAGCGTCTTTTTCATGTCACCCATGGAGTGCCTTAATCTTGCGCAGCATCACCCCAAACTCTTTAGTGAACCCAATCTGAAGATTGGTTATTTTTTATGGGAGTTACCCGATTTTCCAGATGAGTATTTACCAGCGTTAGATTTAGTCGATCAGATTTGGTGCCCAAGTAAATTTGTGCAGCAAGCTTTTTTTGAAAAGTCCCCCAAATTAGTGCTCGTAATTCCGCTACCGGTAATTGAGCATCCAGCCAACCAGCAAAATTTTCGCCAGGAACTGAACATCAGCGAGGATGCCTTTGTCAGCCTCTTTATGTTTGACTTGCACTCAACGCTAAATCGTAAAAATCCCCAAGGGGTGATTGAGGCCTTCTTGCAATTTTCCAAAGGTAAAGACGATGTCTTTCTGATTCTCAAAATTAATCGCTGGGAAAATGTCGCGCGCTCACAATTGCGTTGGTTACCTAAACATCCGCAAATAAAACTACTCACTAAAACACTGGATACGCCAGCTTTAGCCAGCCTCTATCAAAGCGCAAATGCCTACCTCTCCTTGCATCGCAGTGAAGGCTTTGGTCGCACTTTAGTAGAAGCCTTGCAACATGGCTTATCGGTGATTGCTACCAACTACTCTGGGCCGGCTGATTTTCTCCATGAAAATAACGCCAAAATCTTAGGCTGGTTACCCCAATCCGTTTTAAAAGATGATTACCCTTTTAATCAACTCTCGATTTGGGCAAACCCAATGATTGAAGATGCGGTAGCTGCGCTAGAAGATTTATACCAAGCGCCGCCCTATCAGCGCTCCAATAGCGCTATTGAATCGGGAAGAGCCTTTAGCGTGGAAAACTTAGCCGCCAAATACGAGCCTATATTGCGCTCTTATTTACGATAAACGTGGGTAATTAAGAAGGTAGTTCAAAAGTGCAGCTGTAGCTTAAAGATGAGGGGTGGCGATGAGTTGGTTACGATTTTTTGAAAAAGAGCGCAAGGACAATGAGATCAATCCTGCTGCAAAAGCGCTGCCTAAAAAAGCCTTAGCGATTATTGCGTATGACAATCTTGATTATTTTTCACAAGTACTGCACTCCGTTCTAGAGCAAACTATTGATGGCAAAGCCTTTGATGCCTACTATGATCTTTGGATTTTTCAAGATGCCCTGCAAGTGCGGCATGAAGAACACCGTGAACGCTATGAGGCCATTAAAGGACTTGCGCAAGAGGCGGCAGGAGCGGACCGTTTTATTCGGCAAGATCGCAATTTAGGCACTGCCTTACATTTTGCACAAATTGAGCAAACCCTCTTTGACTCTTTAAACCATCCCTTTGCCATCTTGCTGGAGCATGACTTAACTCTAGGTAAAGGATATTTACAGACCATGGAGCGTTTGTATGAGCGCTTTAAAGATGATGAGCGCATTGCTTGCTTTTCCTGTCACTCTGATAGCTATCAATTGAGCAATGTTGAGCAAACTGAAAAATGCTATCAGTATCGCACTATGGGTCATGACTGGGGTGCAGGCGTATTTAAACGAGCCTGGCAAGCGCGTTTACCCGCCATGCAAGCCTACTATCGATTACTTGAGCAACAATCTTTTGAAGATCGCAATCATTTACTCATTCATGACTGGATGGAATCGATGGGCTTTGTTAAAGGCCCTACCTCTCAAGATTTTATAAAGGCCTGTATTGATAGTGCTCTAGGGCATTTGGGTCTGGCACCCTTTGTTAATCTTGGCACCTATATCGGCCAAACCGGGATGCACTGGAATGCAGAGCTCTATACCCAAGCGGGATATGATCACACCGTTTTATTTGAGGGTGAGTACGAACAGGCGCCAGCGCTTGACCAATCCACCTTTGAAAATCTGTTGCGTACTCGCCAAGCGATCTTCATAGCAAACCCACAACTTTGTGACACCAAGGCCTTTGCTCAAAAGCTATTAGAGGGCCAGCTTGATATTACCGCTACTCATAGTTTTGCTAATTTACTAAGCCCCAAAGCGAGCGCGGAAGATGTGATTGCTGTCTATAAATGTTTTTTAGGGCGCTTTCCAGAAAGCCGCGCCGTGATTGAGGCGCGCGTAGGCACTGATATGTCTCGCCTCTTTCATGATTTTTTACTGAGCAATGAATGCCTTACGCGCCAAGAATATTGGCCAGTCATTTTGCAAGCAGCAAAAACTGTATTAGAAAAAAGGCAGGGCAATACACCGCCGGCTGATACTCCACCAGCGCAAGATCAAGACTCAAATATAAGCTAGTATTACTGTGATCTTTTTCACTTCACTTTTTCTTTTTCTTTTTTGATTTCATTTTTTTCATTTCTAGAGCACCTATGAGCATATCGCACTTTCAAGCTACTAATGTCAATCCTCAGGGATTGAGCGCTCTCATTCGCAATCTCGGTCGCGACTGTCCACCGACTCAGTATCTGCGTGAATTTTTAAAAAATGCAATTGAGGCATGTCAAAGAACTCATCAGCCCAACTCCCAAATCACGATTGATTTAAATCCTGAAGTTTTAGAGACTCAACAGCTTCATAAGATCGCCTTTACTGATAATGGGGATGGGATGACAGGAGAGCAAATGCTTACGCTACTCAATAGCCTGTCCGCTTCAGGTGCGGTAACTAATGAGCATCAAAACTATGGAGTCGGCGCAAAGATTTCAGCAATGACGCGCAATCACGCGGGTATTTTGTATGAGTCTTGGAAAGGTGGTCTTGGTCATGCGATCTTGATTCGCTATGAGCCTGAAAATGATTTGTTTGGGATTCAAGGTGTTGAGGAAGATGGGCAAACCAATTACTTGCTCAAATTAGATGAATCCTATAAACCCGCCTTTATTAAAGAGCATGGCACGCGCGTTACCCTCTTTGGTATGGAGTATGCGCAAGACACTATGCTGCCTCCCGAAGGCGTGTGGTTTGGGCGTGATGATTGGATTGAGCATATTCTCAATATGCGTTTTTTTCAGCTGCCTAATAACATTAAAATCGAAACGCGCCATGGCTACTATCATGACGTGCGCGACTTTCATCGCAACTACCTCAAACCCTTAACGGGCTATCAGCCCTTTTTAGATAGCATAAGTCTAAATAAAGGCTCGCTGCGTTTGGGCAATGCAAACTACTATTGGTGGATTCTCAAAGAATCGGTACCAGTTCATGGTCATGCAGCCTTGATCAATCAAGGCGAAATTTTTGAACGTAAAGAGCATTGGGAAAACACCTTAGCGCTCTTTGGAATTTTAGTGGGTCGCAATCGCTTGGTCATTTACGTTGAGCCCGATGATGTTGAGCAAAACACGCCTCGTACCAACTTACTGCACCATGATGGCTCTCCGGTAGTGTGGCAGGGATGGCAAGAAGCCTTTAGAACCCACATGCCCCAAGAGATCAAAGACTTCTTAGACTCACTGCTGAATAACGCGGCGCAGCGCTCCCATACGCAAAATATTCGTAAGCGTCTCAAAGCCTTGATGCAGCTCTTTATTCTGTCTGGCTATAAACCCCTGCCAACCGAAAGCTACAAAGCCTCAGAGGATCCTAATGATCCCAAGCATCTGGTTGCCGTTGTAGGCGATGAGGATCCTGGCAAAGCTGAGGATAAACCCAAATCTCAGCAAGATGCAGATGAGTCCTCAGATCACCCAGATCAAGCCCATGACTCTGCAGATTCTGAGAACGCTAGTGATACCGATTTGCAAGCAGCCGTTCCCGATGAACCTGAACTTAATCTTTTTCCCCAAGTTAAATGGACTAATGAGGAGCGCTCACCCTCTTTGGTAGGAATGGCTGCTGAATACCTGCAAGAGTCTCATGTCATTTTGGCCAACCGCGACTTTAAAGGTTTTAAAGATTTAATTACCTACTTTATGAACCAGTACGCCAATAATGAAGAAATTACTGAGCTGGTTATCTCGAGTGTGAATGAGGGCGTCGAGCAAGCCTTAATGGAGTCCGTTGCCGGCATTCTGTCTTTAGAAGGTTCTCACGAGCGCTGGGACAATCCCCATCATCGTAATGCAGCGCTATCAATGGAAGCGCTCACGACGACGGTCATGCAGCGCTATTGGATGGCAAGCTATATCAGCCAAAATCTCAAAGAGAAAATGAGCGCTAGCCTACATCAATCCTAAGCTAGCGATGTAAGATCAAGGGTTTGAATCTGCGCCTGCGCTACTTACACTGCTTGCACTACTTGTAGTAGTACTCGCACTAGTTTCTTGCATCTCTTGAACCCGCTTGGCCAATCCTAAAATGAGTTTAGCCCTCTCAGGATGACCCAAAAATTCTGTCGAAGCTAAAAAATCAATCAGCAAGGTAGCGACTGGTGGGCCCATACGCTGTTGCACCACTTGCGCTGATTCTGGCAATCGTCCTAAAAAGATTTTATAAGCCGCAATCACATCTTCAGCAGTCGCGCGCATGCTCGCCATTTGCGCAAAGTCGCTCAAGGACTTGGTTGCGGCAGTGGCTTTAGCCAGCTTGGTCTCTTCGCTATCTTCGGGATCTTGCTCTGCCGAGGAGGCAACTGCATTAGTTGCGCTTGCCTTACCGACTGCATCCCAATCAACCGATGGTGCTGACGTATTAGGAGTGTTAGCAGCAGAGCTATTAGCGCCCTGGTCTTTTGATTCGGAATGAGCCTCTTGGCCAGTCGAAGTAGCAGGTGGCGTTGACGCAGCTGCCGATGTCGAGGTCGAGGTTGAGGTCGACGCCGGTGGCTCGGCTGTTATTGGAGCCACTTTTTTATCTTTAAAGAATCGAAATACCATCGCTTTCCCCTTTTAAGTTTTGATGAAACACGGTCAAGCTAATCACACTATTACTTTACAACCAGTTGCGCGCAGCCAGTATTTTTTGCACTGCAGCTAGGCGCTCAACCAATAATAGAGCGGTGTGCTCAGGGGCAAATACCCCTGCGGCGTACTGCGCGATCTGCTCTTTGGCATGCGGTTTTTTAACAAAATCCATACTAGCGCGCATTTGGCTAGCCATATGAGTAATCGATGGATTGGCCCAAACGGCTCCATCTTCATTTTCTACAAAGTGGTAATCGCCCGCTTTGACTGGCACCAATTCATAATCGACCGGAAAACTAATCTCGGGATTCATAAAAAACTGATTGCCAGAATAATTAGTCGCCACCACAGGTTTACCCATCAGCATCGCTTCAGTCAGAGTGCGACCAAAACCTTCAGCCCGATGGGGTGATACGTAGACATCACACGCCTGAATCAAGCCCAATACTTCAGAGCGCTCTAGTGTGGTACTAATTAAATGAATACGCTTATCCAGTTTAATTTTTTCAACAAAGGCTAACCACTGTGGATTATCGGGTTTACTGTTCATGACCTTGAGTACCAAACCTACACTCTCTTTAGCGCTAAAGGCTTTTTGGAAAGCCTCAATTGCTGCCAAGGGATTCTTGCGCTCCAAATGGGAGCTAAAGTCAAATACATACAAAAATAAACATGGTTTTACGGGCAAGCCAAAGTGTTTACGCGGATAGGTTTTCACGCGCTCAATGCTCGTTGATAAGGGCATAGCAATGACTGGCTTTTGGGTTGAGCGGGTATACATCTCATAGCTAAATTGACTACAACCCCATAACTCATCAACCAACTCAAAAGCGCCCTGCCAGGCTTTTGGCCAAACACCTAACTCCCAGGGCCACCAACCTATGTTGTAGTGATGCTCAAAGGCTTTATCCCCAAACTTGAGATAAACCCGAGCAGCGACATCAAAGCCGGGCATACAAAAAATATTGATCGGATAAATAAGTTTATTTGGCCCTTTATCCAGCTCATCTGCTAAGGCGGTATCGCCTTGGCCGATTTCTTGTCCGGGGCGAATATTAATAATGTTGTACGCAATCTTAGCCGCTTTGCATACGGCAACGGCCATGCGCAAATCTTCTCCAAGCCCAAGCTCACCTTGGGCAAAACCAAATAGATTGACACCAAAGGGGCGCTTTTTTAAGTTAATTGCAGTCGCATCAGCGGGCTTTACTTGCGGCTGCCAAATCGGCTTAGTCTCTACTGGCAAGCCATTATCTTGATAGGTAATTTTCTCTTTTAGCCAGGCCCACTTTTGATTAGGTTTAATCACATCAACTGACCACGTGCGAAGTTGTTCTAGGCCCGCAGCAGTTTTTAGATTGGGTCTTTTCTTGGCATCCATTAAAGCTACTTCCATGAGCGCAAAACGAGGCAGTTCTCCCAGTGCAGGATTAGCAGCATCAACTGGTAGCAATTGCAGTAACCATGACTTCCAGCGGTTGGCAATAATCGCTTCGAACTTAAACAGGGGCCGAGCCACAGCAAAGAACCAACATAAATATCGGTAACGGGACTCCGATTTAGTCAAATCCATTTGCGCTTGTAACTCGGGGCCCATCAAATGCCAAGCAATGCTCATGAGGATCGTTGGTGATGGGGCCTCTAATACAGGATTGGGATCTAAGCTGGGATCAACTAGTACGGGGCGATCTAAATCCCGAATCTGATCTAAGGCAACCGCACTTGTGAGGGCATGTTCAATCAAACCCATAACCCAAAACCAACCAGCGACTGCTTGTACGTTTAGATTCTTTTCAACCGAAAACTTTTGAATCACATCCGGGCGACGCGATAACACTAACTGCATGATTTTGGGAACGACTTGCTCTAATTTACCCACTGGCATTTTTCCAGTTGGCTCAAACAGAGCTAACTTTTGCGCATCGGTTAAATAGGACCAGTAGGGATACTCGGCACGACCCTGCACTAACCACCACTGCGCAAAAGCCTCATCCAGATTTTCACTAGATTTTTTACCCTTACGCACATCGGCGCGTAACAGCCAAGCAAAGCGTTTGGCTAGATCTAAATCAAGCATGGATAAGGAATGGAAAGATGGCTGGCATAAGGTTTCATTTTAACGTTTGCAGAACAAAAAGTCGTATAAATCCGCAAAAGGCATCTAGGATTTCGTTTTGCAAAATAGGTAAATTCTACTTTTTATAAGTAGGATTAGCTCTATGAAGATTGCTGGTGATCAAACAAAATCGCCAAACTCTTTTTTAGGGCATTAACTCATAAAAAAGAGCTATTTAGTCTTTAGAAGTCCAAAAATCGTTGAGCCCCTTTAGCTCCAAAACTGAGGAATTAAAGGGGGGATTTCGTTTTGCAAAACGCTATTTTTTGCTTTGCTTAGTCGATACCGCGGGCGTATTTTCTGCCTCTATGACTTCTAAGCTCACCGAACTACTGCCTTGATCTAAAACAGGCAAGGTCACCGTGGCCTGGCTCATACTCAGTTTATTAGCCTCAATCTGATCTAAGGTAACTAGCGCATTAATCCCTTTTAAGAGGCGATTTTGCAGATGAGTGGCATAACGATTGCTTTTATCAAGGTCAATAGCATCTTCAATCTGTTGCGCCCGCAGACCCATCACGAGAGTTTCATAGCGATCAGCATCTCTTGCCCACACCAAATGATGGCGATAAGCATCTTCTAATGATTGCATGAGTTGACTTAAATTCAGCAACGCAGTGGACTGCTTATAGGTTTTGCCCAGCACAAGTAAAAATTGCGCCGTGACCGCTTGACCCTCCATCAAGTAGTCATACAAATCGGGATAGCGCGTCTTGATGTGCGGGGCAATTTGATCGCTGTATTCGCGTTTTAATTGCGCTGCTTGCTCATACACTTTCAGAACATACGCTGCGCTCTGTTTCTCGCGCGCTCCGCTATCGGAAAAATACCAAGCAGGCATCATCGTGGCGCTAAGCGCGCTCAAACCTGCATGACGGGCAAATTGCTGGGCCACATCAGCAGACTGCATGAGGGCCTCAATTTTTTGGCGCTCAAAGAGCATCTGTCGCTCAACGCCTAAATTGGCCTGCTCAATGGTGCGCAAAATCATTTGCCGCGTTGGATCATAAGCGCCCCACTGCTGTGTGAGCGCCTCGTACTCAGCTTGCTTTTGCTCAATGTTTTCGCTTTGCAAATAGCCCTTAGTAAAGATGGCACCTTTTTGCGCATTGAGCGATGAGGCCTTTTTACCCTCTTTAGTTTTTGGGCCGGTTTGAACTACTGCATTTTGACTAGTTTGTTGTGATACATGGGACATAAAAAACTCCTTAAAAGATATATGGGAAAAGTACTGCAAATTACAAGCCCCATAGTCCCATGCGTTTTTCGTGTTTTACCCCCCATTAATTCACCAGTTTTGCTACTGATTGGCGTCAATGGCACCACCTTGCCGAAAACGCGCAGCCGCAGTGCGCATGCGGCGCCACTGTTCATAATCAAGACCTCGTCGCAGCGCCTTCTTATAAGATCGATACTCATCGATGTAATCAACTAACTTATTGCCCATCCCCAGGTGTTGCAAAATGACTCTAGCGAACTTTACAAATGGGGCTTCGATCGGATCGCGCTTTTGATTGATACGAGGCAATTGACCAAAGCCCAAAATCCAAGCACGCGTGAGCGCAGAAAATAAATAAAAATGCCACAAGTCATTATTAGGGCGACCCGCCCTGCTCCTTTGCCCCATCGTTTGCCAAGTCGGGCGAGTGCCACGATAGGGTATTTTGGGTCGCAGTTGATAGTCTTGGGCAATTTGCAAAGCATTGATGATGGTGTCAGCTGCCATTAAGTGATTGCCTTTAAATTTGGGCCTGACATTGGCAATCGCAGCGCGCACCATTTGGTAGTGCTGATGCGTTTTTGGATCAAGCAATAGCGCAGTATCGTGTTGGGAGAGCTCGTGCAATCGCTGAAGGGTTTTTTCCCAAGGGCTTTTGGTAAAGTGCTTGGGACGAGTAGCTTTATCAATCGAACGCATAGCAGTCAGGTCAGCATGAGAAATTTTAAAAATCGATACACCTAATGCAAATGACACCTCCTCACCATACTCAGTATTATTGAGATGCAGATTTGCCCTGGATGGATTACTTTATGTGCGATTCCTTAAACCCAATTCTCCAATACCAAGTTAGGCACCCTTGAAAATTCCCTAACATTATTGGTCACTAATGTCGCATTGAGCGCTAAAGCATGGGCCGCAATCATCGTATCTAATGAACCAATTGGCGTGCCCTGACTTTCTAACTGCGCGCGCACTTGGCCATAAATCCAAATACACTCCTGATCAAATGGTGCTATCTCTAAGGGAGCCAAAAATAACTCCAGCGCCCGCTTGTTACGCTCTGAATTGGTCTTTTCAATACCATAGGCTAACTCTGCAGCGACCACACTAGAGACCCCCAGATCACCAGTACTCAAATTTTGAAAGCGCTCTAATACAGAAGCCGGTCTTTGATTGATGATGTAGATACAAATATTGGTATCAAGCAAAATCAAGGCAGCAACTCCACTCTCTTTTGATCTTCAGGTTGCTCTCGAACCAATCTTAAGTCCTGCTCAAACGCTTCTAATGATGAGCTCATCGCATCGTACAAACTCTTTTTTGGTAATAGTAAAACACCGCCGGCAAAGTGCTGAACAGTGACCTCGCTATCGGTAAATCGATATTCTTTTGGCAACCTAACAGCTTGACTTCTACCGGTTTTAAAGACCTGCGCGATATCCATGTTTTCTCCAATGCTGATAATAAGTATGTATCAATGATACATATCATATTAGTTATCCGTGATTATTGCAAGCCAAAGAATATGCAAAGCGAGCCGCAGCTAGTAGGCGCATTAACTAAAAACGTATTGGCCAATGACTGGTTCTTGATCAGCGATCAAGATCTCCCTTATAAGGACAAACGGTAAATCGGGGTTCTCCTGGGCAAGCTTGCCAATTTTTGACCAATACTCGATCTGCTTGGGCACCGAGCAATGCTCAATAGCTCCATGGACTTTGGCTTGCTCAACTAAATTTTCAGATAGCTTCACATTGATTGACATGGCAATTCTCTATTCATTAGCAGCAGCACTCTAGCGTTAAAAGTTCCTTTTAGGAACCTTTTAAATCTATTTCCAGCGCAAATAAGGGTCAATAAATGCTGATTAATCCAGATTTGTAATCTAACGATAAATCTCTTTTCGATCCCCAATCTCAATGACTAGCACGCAAAGTACCTCATCCTGAATTTGACAGATCATGCGATAACTGCCAACCCGATATCGCCAATAGGAACCTAATGTTGGTCCAGTTAATATTTTTCCGTGTAGCCTAGGATTGCTGCTAGCCAAAATTCGCTCATCCATGTAATCAAGGATGCGCATCGCCGATTGACGATCGAGCTTATGAAGCTGTTTGCGGGCCGAATCCGAATACTTAATGGTCCAAGCCAAGGTCAACCCTTATTTGAGCGGCAGGATGGATCTTCTCCTCCCCTTTACGAATTCGCTCTAGCGTGGCATCGGCTAAATAGAAGTCTTCCAGATCTTCTAAGCCACTTTCTACCAGCTGCCTGAGGTAATACGCTTTCGTTCTACCGGTGGTGAGCGCTAAATGCTCCAGTCTTTGCTCGGTTTCAGGATCTAAACGGATTGAGGTAGCCATAATGATCAACTCCAGATTCAATACATGTATTCATTGTATCGCTTTTAGCGATTTACTTCAAATTTTATTGAGGTCTCCAACGCACCCCAGCGCCGCTGTCTGGGCTACCGATGAATTCAATGCCGGCTTTTTCAAGAGCCTTCTGAACAGACTCAAGTGTTTTTATGTTCCCAGAGGGAACCCCTTCTGCAGACTCCAAACGCATTAAAGCAGAAATACCCACTCCAGCCTGCTTTGAAAGCTGTTCTCTAGACCAATCCAACATCGCACGGGCAGCGCGCATTTGAGCACTTGTAATCAAACTATTTATAACCTATAATGAACTAAATTAGTTCTTTTTCGAATTAATTATTAATTAAATTGAACAAAAGGAGTTCAAAAATGCTTATTAATCAAGATTTTAGCGTAGATCGCAGCAAATACATAGGTGGCTCTGACATTGGGGCGATTTTGGGTCTTTCTCGTTTTAGATCCCCGCTAGAGGTCTGGCTTGAAAAGACCGGCAAAGAAACCAAGAAGCCCGATTCCCTACCCCTGCGCTTTGGGTCTTTTGCCGAGGCGTTTGTCGCCTCGGAATACGCCCGCGCCACTAGCTTTGAGCTCATCCATGATGAATCAATCTATATCCATCCCAAGCACTCCTTTATGAGCGCACATATAGATCGTTTTGTATTAGAAGGCGGCGCTGCTAGCTCTACCTCTAACCCTACCCGTATTTTGGAATGTAAAACAGCTAATCCATTTAGTTCTGGAGACTGGGGCGAGGTGGGATCCGATGAAGTACCGATGAGTTACCTCTGCCAATGCATTTGGTACATGGCGATCACGAACATTAACAAAGTAGATCTAGCGGTACTCTTTGGTAATAGCGACTTTCGAATCTATGAGATCAGTAGGGACCTGGAGTTAGAGACAGTCATCTTGCAAAAGGCCAGTCTCTTTTGGAATGAGTATGTTTTAAAAGATATTGCCCCACCAGCGCAAAGTGAATCTGATTGCCAAACCCTCTTTAGCAAAGGCGATCCAGCCAAGTCGGTAGAAGCTAAAGCGCAAACGCTAGAGTTATCGAAGCGACTCCAACTTCTGAATAGCGAGATCGATGTTCGCGAAGAAGAGATCTCCTCTATTAAGCAAAACATCATGAATCAAATGGGAGATGCGGAGTCCATGACCTATCAAGGCAAGGTACTAGCGACCTGGAAAGCCCCAAAGCCCTCGTTTAGATTAGATAGCAAAAGGTTAGAGACTGATCATCCGCAGATTGCAAGCAACTACAAGATCCCGGTTCAAAACAGCAGACGCTTGGTGATCAAAGAACTATCTCTATAGGAGCGGAATATGAAAAGAAAAGGGAATCCTCAAGGGGTGACTTTAAAAGAGCAATCAGAACCAATCACCCTAAAATCAGATGCAGCACCCCCAGCAAAAGTTGATACATTAGATAGCTGCTCGACAAGCCAGAATAAGCAAAGAAGCTTAATAGAGCGTCTCATTAAAAAGGAAGTGAATCAATCCGCCAAGCAAATCGGTATTGAGGAAGATGAATTGCAAGCCTGGATAGAACAACAAACTGTTGCCTATACAAGCACACACAGCCCAAGAATGTTGCAATTACTTCGAACCGCTAAAGAGTATGAACTTGATCCCATGCAAGAGGAGGTGCTATTGGCTCAATATGAGGACCGCTGGCAAATTATTATTAGTATAGATGGCTGGATCAAAATCATTAACCGTCACCCCGCATTTACAGGAATATCCTTCCACCAATCTTCAGAAGAAAAGGAAGGTTTGCCAATTTGGATGGAATGTACCATCACCCGCTCAGATCGAACCATACCAATTACTACCCGAGAATATTTATCAGAAGTGAGTAATGATTCTGACTATTGGAAAAAGATGCCCAGAAGAATGCTACGCCATAAGGCTATGCAGCAATGCGCAAGAATTGCACTAGCCATTACGGTCTCAGAAGGGCCATTAGACCCATTAGAGATCTCACCATCTAAAATATCGTGTGAAACCTCAAATGAAGCATCATTAGATCCAAAACAAACTCCCCAGCAAACTCAAACCGAAAAGCTCAAATCTATGCTGGTCAAAAATAGTTAGGTCAGGTACATTAATTACAAAATACATAAACACTAAACCCGATTAAACAATGCCTAAACCCATACGCAAAGCCATTTTCCCAGTAGCCGGCCTAGGAACCCGTTTTTTACCAGCTACCAAAGCCTCCCCTAAAGAGATGCTCAATGTGGTGGATAAACCGCTCATCCAATATGCAGCAGAAGAAGCCATTGCATCTGGGGTTACTGAGCTGATCTTTGTCACTGGACGAAGTAAACGCTCGATTGAAGACCACTTTGATAAGTCTTATGAGTTAGAAGAAGAATTAGAAGCTAAAAATAAGACTGACCTTCTGACCATTGTCAGGCAGGTCAAACCTAGTCATGTTAATTGTGTCTATGTTCGCCAACCAGAAGCGCTTGGCTTGGGACATGCCGTAAGCTGCGCTAAAAGCCTTATTGGCGATGAGCCCTTTGCAGTCATCTTAGCTGATGACCTTTTGGATAATAATCCTCCAGTACTGTCACAAATGATTTCGCTGTATCAGCATTACCAATCTTCTGTGGTTGCTGTTGAAGTGATTGCACCAGAGCAAAGCTCATCTTATGGGGTCGTTAGTGGCAGAGTATTTGATCAGGGCCTAACAAAAATGGATGGCATTGTTGAAAAGCCCGCTCCCAAAGATGCTCCATCGAATTTAGGGGTGGTAGGGCGCTACATTTTTACCCCTGAAATCTTTACCCATATTCACAAGCTAAAACCTGGATCTGGTGGTGAATACCAGCTCACCGATGCAATCCAAACCTTACTAAAAGATCAACTGGTATTGGCTTACGAGTATGAAGGTGTTCGTTATGACTGCGGAAATAAACTTGGGTATCTGAAAGCCACTATTAATTTTGCTCTCAAGCACCCAGAACTTAAAGATGCCTTTAAGGGCTATTTAGAGAAACGCAAAAAGTTCATTGAGTAAAGAAAGTCCGTTAATTACAGATAGCCTAAAAACCAGAAAAACTGAACCTAGAGGCATTTAACTCTCAAATCCATTGGGATTTAAGCTTTGCCAACGCCATGAATCTTGGCACATCCGATCTATGCCGTGCTCGGCTTTCCATCCAAAAATATTAAATGCAAAATCTGAATTAGCATAACAACTTGCAATATCGCCAGGGCGGCGGCTAACCACCTCAAAGGGAACGGTACGCTTACTTGCAGTTTCGAAGGCATTAATCATTTCTTTTACCGAGCTACCCTTTCCGGTTCCCAGATTGACGATA
>CAJEZV010000014.1 GCA_903995005.1 uncultured beta proteobacterium | reverse complement strand
AGTCACCGTAAGCCTCATCCAACATGTCACCAGCATAGAACTGAATGTTCTGGCGACACCCACTGGCCTATCTGGTTTAGTTATCTTGGTAGCACCTTGGCGTTTTTGCTAGTTGGTGCAGGTATGCAAACCACTCAAACTGCTGGTCTGGCCTTAGCCACTGATTTAGCAGATGAGAAAAATAGACCACGCGTTGTTGCCATGATGTATGTCATGTTGCTAGTGGGTATGGTGTTTAGCGGAATTCTATTCAGTGTATTTTTAAATCCCTTTAGCCCAATGCAATTAATCAGAGTGATACAAGGTGTAGCTATCCTCACTTTATTGCTCAATCTCTTTGCTTTGTGGAAACAAGAAGCTCGGCAGCCAAGAAATACCTCGCCTGAAATTCCGCAGCCTAAATTTACTCAGAGCTGGCATGAGTTCATCAGAAAGCCGCACGTACGCCGCTTTTTAGTCATGCTGGGTCTCGGGACAACTGCCTTTAGCATGCAAGACATTATTTTGGAGCCTTATGGTGGTGAGATATTGCAGCTTGATGTTTCTGCAACCAGTTTCTTAACAGCCCTTATTGCATTTGGCTCTTTATTGGCTTTTTCGCTTTCAGCAAGATGGTTAGGCCGTGGCCATAACGCTCACAGAATTGCTGCGTTAGGTTTGTTGCTCGGTTTAATCGCATTCAGTATGGTGATCTTTTCTGAGCCACTAGGTTCCCCAAATTTATTTAGATTGGGTGCGCTCTTGATTGGCTTTAGTGGGGGCTTATTTGCTGTCAGCACTCTAACCATCGCAATGAGTATGGAACAAGACAATATGAGTGGCATGGTAATAGGCGCTTGGGGTGCTGTAACTGCCACTTGTTCAGGTATTGGCATGTCCTTGGGCGGTGGAATTAGGGATCTCGTAGGTCAATTGGCAACGAGTGGAGCAATTGGCTCCGCCTTAATGAGTCCCGCTATTGGTTATAGCTTTGTTTATCACATTGAGATTTATTTGTTGTTTATTACTCTGATTGCATTAGGTCCTTTAGTTGCTATAAGGACAAGTTTAGGGGTTTCAAAAATCGGTAAGTTTGGCCTAGCTGATTTTCCAGGCTAGTTTTTAAGGAAGGGGAGAAATATGGGTACGGGTGCAATTACACAATATATCGACGTGGCTCAAGTCGTTTTTTATATATTTTTACTTTTCTTTGTTGGATTGATTATCTATCTAACACTAGAAAGTAAGCGCGAGGGATTTCCATTGGAAACCGAGCGTTATGGCCAAGTGCGTCGTGAAGACGGCATTTTAGGTATGCCAAGAGTGAAAAAATTTGTGACAGAGTTTGGCAAGACATACTATGCCCCACTTCAAACTCCTCCAGAACCAGAAAAAGTCTCTGCAGTTCCTATTCATCCATGGAATGGCGCGCCTTTATCTCCAGTAGGTAATCCGCTGTTAGCAGGTGTTGGTCCTGGTTCCTATGCGAATCGTGCTGATCATGTGGATTACGACTTAGAGGGTCATGCGCGTATTCGACCATTGCGCAAGCTTCCGCATATTGCTATCTCAACCATCGATACCAATCCGATTGGTCTGGATGTTATCGGTGCAGATGGCAATAAAGGCGGTAAGGTAACCGACGTATGGGTAGACCATATGGAAATGATGATTCGTTATCTTGAGCTTGATGCTAATGGCAATAAGGTACTGTTACCAATTAACTTCTCACGTATTGGTAAGTATGACATTCAGGTGCAATCGATCTTGTCAGACCAATTTGCGCTGGTACCAAAAACCAAGCATCCAGAAGAGGTTACTTTGCTGGAAGAAGAAAAAATCATGGCTTACTTTGGAGCGGGTACGTTGTATGCCACACCTGAGCGTCAGGAGCCATTGGCATGAGTCTCGATATCCATAACAGTCCAGAGCATGAGTTCGAACCTGAGCTAGGTCTTCCAGAAAGATTGCCGCAGGGGGAGCGTATTTTGTGGCAAGGATCGCCTGATACTAAGGCGCTCTTGTTTAGAGTCTTTCATTTCAAAATGTTAGGCATCTATTTTGGTCTGCTATTGGCTTATCGCTTGATAACTGGCTTCAGTGAGGGCGAGGCCTTCACTGAAATTCTGTTTGCCGCCCTCAACATTGTGGCTCTTTCAGGTTTGGGCTTGGGTTTGGTTGCACTCATTGCCTATTTAATGGCTTCAACAGCGATTTATACGATTACCAATAAGCGCGTTGTGATGCGTATTGGAATTGTGCTGAATATGACCTTTAATTTTCCGCTCAAGATGATTGAATCAGCAGATTGTGGTGTCGCTAAGCAGGGTTCTGGTGATATATACCTGAAGTTAAGCAAGGGAACCAAAATTGCGATTTTCCACTTATGGCCTCACGCAAGACCGGGTAAGTGGGCCGTCCCTCAGCCAACCTTTAGAAGTATTAAGAATTGTTCTGAAGTAGCTCAAATCTTGGTAGATGCATGGGCAGCTCAAAATAATGTCATTGCTCGTACAGTACAGAAGAATGAATCAAAAGAAGTAAATTCAAAGAGCCCTTACTCAGGGATTGAAACAGCATGATTCTGCGTATGAATGCCACTCAGATGCAAAACTATATTGCATTGTTTATTGCTTCACTGTTGATGGCAATCATTCTGTTGATCGCAAATTATGTTCAGTCTGGAAAGTTAGAGCCTCAAGTTGATGCTGCTGTAATTACTAAGAAAACCCTGCACTTTAGAGACCTTCCGAATGGTGCGGTTGGCGTGATTTCTGCAGATAATGGGCAAATGATTGCCCAGGTTGAAGGTCAGGCTGGCTTTGTGAGGGGAATTTTGAGGGCATTAGCTCGTGATCGTCGGATTCGTCAGATCTCTAGTGATGATGCATTTGAATTAGTCAGTCGTTCCGATGGAAGGCTGACCTTGATCGATTTAGCAACGAACAATCGAATTGATTTGGAATCATTCGGAAAAGATAACGCAGCTGAGTTTGCTGCTTTTTTAACTAGCGCGAGATAACTATGTCAAAGCAAAAAGTTCAATGTCACGTTGATATGTCGAATACCTCTGAGTTTCTATACGCTCACGTAGACTTGAATGGGGTTCAAGTAGGGCCAGGAGATGAGGTTCTGGTTCATGACCCTATTACCGATATCTCATTTGGTGAAGTATTGAGTTATGACAGAACCGCAACTGTTTCTAAAGCAGGTATCTTTTCACGTCTTTGGGTGTACCTCACTGCAAGATTAGAGGTCACTATGCTGTATGAGGTAAGTTTCTCGACCACTCGATTCAGCAAGGCCAAGAAATATCCCCGGCCAGCGCCCAGTCAAGAGATGACCCCAATTATTTTGAATGAAGGAGTAAAGGTATGAGTGCAAACGCGCCAACCATGCCAATGGGACGTCCTATTAACGAGTCAACCGACCGGGCCCTTGAAAATACCATTCTGAGTCCGCGCTTTTATACAACTGACTTTGACGAAATGGATCGCTTTGATATCTCCTCTGTGAAGCCAGAGTGGGATCGCTTAATGCAGGAATTTGACCAAGATATCAATCAAGCCCATTTTCAGCGTCCTGAAGATATGTCTAAGGACTACTCGCACCTTCCAGAAGGTCTCTACCAGGAATTCTTAGACTTTTTAATTAGCTCAATTACTTCTGAATTCTCAGGCTGTGTTCTCTATTCAGAAATTAAGAAATCCATCAACAATCCAGAGCTTAAAAGTCTATTTACCTATATGGCTCGTGATGAGAGCAGGCATGCTGGCTTCATCAATCAATGGCTTAAGGATTTCGGTATCGGTGTAGATTTAGGATTTTTAGCAAGAACCAAAAAATATACTTTCTTTAAGCCTAAGTTTATTTTTTATGCAACCTATCTTTCTGAGAAGATAGGTTACGCACGCTACATCATGATTTATCGCATTATTCAAAAGAAACCTGAGTTACGTTTTCACCCGATATTTTTGTGGTTTGAAAAATGGTGTAATGATGAATTCCGCCATGGCGAAGCATTTGCATTGCTAATGCGCTCTAATCCGAAGTTACTTAGTGGTGTGAATCGTTTATGGATCCGCTTTTTCCTGATCGCTGTTTACGCAACCATGTATGTTCGTGATCATTCCAGACCCGAATTTCATAAGGCATTAGGTGTTTCTCCAACGGACTATGATCGTCAAGTTCTACAAATCACCTCTGATATTTCTAAGCAAGTATTCCCCTTCACCATCAATCTGGATGACCCAAGAGTTTGGGAAGGCTTTGAAAAACTTAGAAAGATATCGGATGAGGTGGAAGAGCTGAAGCAGAGGGGTGGGGTACTATCTGCGATTAAGCGTGGCGGATTAGCGGTTGCTGCTGCTACCACCTTCTTGCGTATTTATCTATTGCCAGTGGTTCCAAATGAGCTGCCAACAGATATTCGCTTAGTGCCTGTTTGGTAATTCATTATGTATTTTTGGATAAGCCCCTTAATCTTTACCATCTTTGTGTGGTGGTTTAGTACGGGCCTTATTCTGAAAATTAATAGCTTGCCAAGGCATTACTTCAAGGCAATTTTTGCGCTTTCCATTGGCGTCTTATTGATGGCGTTTTGGGGATTGCAAATCTCGAGTCAGCAAGCCACGGTTGCAGGAGCCTATTGCTCCTTCACTTGTGCGATTGTGATTTGGGGTTGGCAAGAGCTTGCTTTTTTACTGGGGTACATCACTGGATCAAGACGTTCGGATTGCCCTCATGGCCTTAGTGGAATGAGACGTGCTTGGTATGCATTCCAAACTATTAACTATCATGAGCTGACTTTGCTCAGTCTCGGTATTGTCTTGTTCTTGATGAATCTAGAGGCCGTCAATCAGACTGGTTTTTGGACTTACATCATCCTTTGGGGAATGCGCCAAAGTACCAAAATTAATATCTTCTTAGGCGTCTTAAATTTCAATGAAGCCTTCTTGCCTCAACATCTGAAATATCTCATTACTTACTTTAGACGTAAAGCAATGAATTTGTTGATGCCATTCTCTATTTTGGTTTCAGTTATTTTTTTAGTGCCTATTTGGTCACACGCAGCGTCTGAGTCATCAGTCTATGAGATGACCTCATCAGCGCTACTTGGTACGCTATTGGCGCTTGGATTATTAGAGCATTTATTCCTGATCATGCCATTTCCTAGTGAGTTGTTGTGGAAGTGGGGTTATAAGAACCATCGTTGAGTAATCAGAATTTATGCGTTCGAATAAAACTATCTATCTAGCCCAGCCGCGCGGCTTTTGTGCGGGAGTAGAGAGGGCCATTCTCATTGTTGAGGAAGCGCTGAAGAAATATGGCGCTCCAATTTATGTCAGACATGAAATTATTCACAATGCCTATGTCGTGAAAGATTTTGAGTCACGTGGTGTTATCTTCATCAATGAGTTAGATACGGTGCCTAAGGGTGCAATTTTGATTTTTAGTGCACATGGCGTATCTAAGGCCGTTCGATATGAAGCAGACGAACGCCAATTCCAAGTGTTTGATGCTACTTGCCCATTGGTGGCTAAAGTCCATGCGGAAGTCGTCCGCCTAAAAGAGCGCTGCTATCAGATCATCATGATTGGACATCGCGGCCACCCAGAAGTGGAGGGCACTATGGGGCAGGTTGATTCCTCAATCCATCTGATAGAGCATGTACAAGATGTCGATAAACTTTCTTTTAAAGAGAATGAACTGATTGCTTATGTTACTCAAACAACATTATCTGTTGATGAGACACAAGAAATTACTGCTGCCCTGATGAAGAAGTATCCACAGATTCATGCGCCTAAGCGTCAGGATATTTGTTATGCCACTCAGAATCGGCAGGATGCTGTTAAGGCGATGCTCCCCCATGTAGATGTGGTGATTGTTGTGGGTAGTCAAAATAGCTCCAACTCAAAGCGACTACAAGAATTGGCAAGTAGCATGAATGTGCCGGCGTATTTAGTTGATGATCCAAAGCAGATTCAGACTCAGTGGTTTCAATCGATGAATAGCGTTGGGGTCACGGCGGGCGCATCCGCACCTGAGTCTTTGACAGCCCAAATCATTGAGGCAATCAACGGTCTTTATCAGGGTTCAGTAGTCCCGATGCCTGGGATTGAGGAAACCGTGAATTTTTCCCTCCCTAGGGGCTTGCTGGAAGCAGCCTAAACCCCCTAAATTCGCCTTTTCCCTTGATATATAAGGGTTTTCACTGGTTAAAATCAGGCTTAAAAGTGTCAAATTTAATTGACACTTTAATATGTCAATGACAAAATCATTTACATGAATCTGCCAGAACCACGAGCAATTTTGACGCTTTTAAAGCCGATCACTTGGTTTCCGCCAATGTGGGCGTTTGCCTGTGGATCTATTACTGGCACTGACAAGATTGCTGAAAACTTGCCAATCTTTTTCCTGGGATTATTGCTCACTGGGCCTCTGGTATGTGCCTCCAGTCAGTCGGTAAATGATTGGTACGACAGACATGTTGATGCTATTAATGAACCTAATCGACCCATTCCGTCAGGACGTATTCCTGGTCGATGGGGTCTCTATATCGCAATACTGTGGTCAGTGATTTCATTGTGGGTCGGAAGTTACTTGGGCCCCATTGGGTTTTTAGCTACCTTACTCGCTTTAGTGTTGGCATGGTTTTACAGCATGCCACCAATGCGTTTTAAAAATAACGGTTGGCTTGGCAATCTTGCATGCGGTGTGAGTTATGAAGGTTTGGCTTGGATTACTGGAGCAACCCTACTTTCCGGAGGAGTGCTACCAAGCAAACCATCACTCTTACTTGCTGGTTTATATAGCGCTAGTGCACATGGAATCATGACCTTGAATGATTTCAAGGCGATTGAAGGTGATCGACAAATGGATGTTCGATCTTTACCCGTGCAACTCGGCGCAATGAAAGCGGCCCAAGTATCTGCAGCCTTTATGTTGATCCCACAAGTGATCGTATTGGCTTTGCTGCTGATGTGGAGTAAGCCTATCTACGCAATGGTGATTGGTGGATTGATATTGGGACAAATCGTTTTATTGAGAGACTTCCTCAAAAGACCGGTTGAGAAAGCACTCTTTTACAGTGGCTTTGGCGTTCCAATCTTGGTCTCCGGAATGATGGTGGCTGCATTTGCAGTCAATAGTATGAGGATTGAGTCATGAGTATTGCTATGACACAGTCACTCTATCAGTCATCAACTTTTGGCTGGCTCAGTATTGTGCGCCTTGGCTTAGTACAAGCATGCATCGGCGCCATAGTCGTGATGACGACCTCTACTTTAAATCGCATCATGGTGGTTGAGTTAGCGCTGCCTGCCAGTCTACCTGGGTTGTTAGTAGCAATTCATTATTTTGTGCAAGTGATTAGACCGCGGATGGGATTTGAGTCTGATAGCGGAGCAAAAAGAACCCCATGGATTATTGGCGGTGTAGCTTTACTAGCTCTAGGTGGATTTGGTGCGGCAATTGCCACATCACTCATGGGCATTCACTTAATCCTTGGTATTGCAGCAGCAATCGTCGCCTTCTTCTTCATTGGTATCGGCGTGAGTATGAGTGGTACTTCTTTACTAGCGCTGTTAGCAAAGGGCGTTAGCGATGAGAGAAGGGCTGCAGCAGCAACCACGGTATGGCTCATGATGATTTTTGGCTTTGCTCTGACGAGTGGTATTGCAGGTAAATTTCTTGACCCTTACTCGCCAGAAAAAGTCATTCTCATTTCAGGAATTATTTCATCGATAGCATGTTTCCTTACAGTAATAGCGCTCTATAAATTAGAGGGGCGCGAACTGCAGAATATCGTAGCGAGCAACGCTCAAAAGGTGCCCTTCAGAAAGGCGCTAAGCGATATTTTGGCCGATCCCGATACTAAGAAATTCACCATCTTCATTTTCTTATCCATGTTTGCATTTAGTGCGCAGGATTTGATTTTGGAACCTTTTGCTGGAATGATTTTTAACTATTCCTTAGGTGAGACAACTAGCCTATCTGGCATTCAGCACTCAGGAGTGCTCACAGGAATGCTATTGGTGGCAGTTTGTGGTTCCAGCAGATTGCGGCCTTACTTTGGATCCCTGAGATCTTGGATGATCTATGGCTGCCTCGCCTCTGCGCTAGCAATGTTTGGCTTAGTGATTGCTGGAATCTTGGAAGGCAACTGGCCATTAAAGCTGAATGTATTTATTTTGGGATTAGCGAACGGCGCTTTCTCTATTGCTGCTATCGCTTCAATGATGCGTTTAGCAGTTGTGGGCGGAGGCGGAAAAGAGGGTGTCAGGATTGGTCTTTGGGGTGGAGCTCAAGCGATTGCTTTTGGCTTAGGTGGTCTTTTAGGCGCTGGCGCTAGTGATCTCGCGAGATCTATTTTTACAAGCCCCGCATACGCATACGCATCTGTTTTTTTCATTGAAGCAATTCTGTTTGTTGCTTCTGCATATATGGCATCTCAAGTTGAGAGCAAAACTGGTAGTTCTAGTGGAGTGAGGTGAAACATGACAACTGAATTTATTTATGACGCAGTAGTTGTTGGTGGTGGTCCTGCTGGGGCTACTGCAGCTCAAACGCTTGCTGAAAAAGGAAAGCAGGTCTTGCTGCTGGATAAACGTGGGCGTATTAAACCTTGTGGTGGTGCGATTCCTCCGCGTTTAATCAAGGATTTTCAGATTCCAGATGAGTTGCTGGTAGCGAAAGCAAAATCCGCTCGGATGGTATCTCCATTAGGAAAAACAGTGGATATACCTATTGAGAACGGCTTTGTAGGAATGGTCGATCGATCTCACTTTGATGAGTGGTTAAGACAGCGTGCCGTTGCGGCAGGAGCTACTCGTGAGGATGGTTTATTCGAGAACCTTACCAGAGAAGGTCCTTATGCACGTATTTACTATCGCACAAGAGGTGCTCGCGATGGCGATCATGGCAGCTTAAAGAGTGTTTTGGCTAAAGCAGTCATTGGTGCCGATGGCGCTAAATCCCAGGTAGGAAGAAGTGCAGGCGTACAGGGATGTGCTGAGGCAAATTATGTATTTGCCTATCACGAGATTATTAAAACTCCATCCAATGCACCAAATTCTTTTGATGCCAGTCGCTGTGATGTTTTGTACCAAAAACCAGTTTCCCCTGATTTTTATGGCTGGGTCTTTCCTCATGGCGACACTATCAGTATTGGTACTGGAAGTGCTGATAAAGGTTTCTCTCTGAGAAATGCAGTGGCAAAGTTACGTGCTGATATTGGCTTAGAAGGTGCTGAATTGATTCGGCATGAAGGGGCGCCACTACCAATGAAGCCTTTAAAGAAATGGGATGACGGCCAGCAAGTAGTTTTAGCAGGTGATGCGGCTGGAGTAGTTGCCCCAGCATCTGGCGAAGGTATTTATTACGCGATGCTAGGTGGCCAACTAGCGGGTGAAGCAGTTGCTGAATTTGTAGAAAGCAATGATCCAGCAAGATTGAAGTTGGCTCGCAAGCGATTTATGAAAGAGCATCGGATGACCTTTATTGTTTTGGGCATCATGCAATATTTTTGGTACTCGACCGATAAAAGACGTGAGAGTTTCGTGAAGATGTGTGAGGACAAAGACGTTCAAAAACTCACATTTGAGTCTTATATGAACAAAAAGCTCGTTCGCAAGAAGCCAATGGCACATCTCAAAATCTTTATTAAGGATATGGGGCACCTATTGGGCCTAGCTAAAGTATGAAGATGTTTTTTCAACAGAAGTATCTCTGGCTAATTGCAGCTTGGATGGTGACCACTTCAGTCTTGGGTGGCTTGGCTACGAAGTTGGGGCCTTGGTACTTTTCCTTGATTCAACCGCCTTGGAAGCCACCAGATTGGGCCTTTGGCATCGTCTGGACCACTATTTTTATTCTCTCTGCATTGGCATGGATGGTTGCTTTCAATGGTGGCGCTAGTCAGTCTCAGAAAAACAAAATCACCATTCTATTTTGGTTGAATGGCTTCTTCAACGTGCTTTGGAGCGTTCTATATTTCCGGATGCAGCATCCTGATTGGTCAATGATAGAAGCATTTTTCCTCTGGGGATCTGTGCTTGCTATTATTTTGGTGATGTGGCCAATCCGTAGACTTGCTGCATACCTGATGTTGCCGTACTTAATTTGGGTAACGATTGCTATGCGTCTCAATTGGGAAACGCTGGTTCTTAATCCTGGAGCCTACTAAGTATATGCCAAGCATGAAACTGCTCAATCTCGGTGTGAATCATCATACCGCCCCAATTGATATTCGGGAGAGCGTGGCAGTTGCGCCTGAGGTTTTGCAAGATTCCTTAATTGACTTACGTAAGTACTTGCACAGAGAGAATGCAGAACATCAGCCAGAGGTGGCAATTCTTTCTACTTGTAATCGCATGGAAATCTATTGTGCTGCCAATGATGTTGATTATGAGGATCATCATTTAGAGAGCCGCGCATTTGAATGGTTGGCTGCTCAGAATAATGTCCATAAAAATGAACTGCGCCCTTACATTTACTCTGCCAAGGAGAGCGATGCAGTCAAGCATGCCTTTAGGGTAGGTAGCGGCTTAGATTCGATGGTCTTAGGTGAAACTCAAATCCTAGGACAAATGAAAAAAGCGATTGAGAACGCCAACCAAGTAGGAACCTTAGGAACTTATTTAAAGCCTCTATTTGATAAGACTTTCTCTGTAGCAAAAGTGGTTCGCGGAAATACGCAAATAGGTTCGAATTCTGTTTCAATGGCAGGCGCCTCTATCAAGTTAGTTGAGCGTATCTTTGGGCCAATTAGTGAATGCAATGTTTTATTCATTGGTGCTGGTGAGATGATCGGCCTGTGCGCAAATCATTTTGCAGGTAAAAATCCTAAAAAGATTGCGATCTCGAATCGCACCATTGATCGCGGTAGTGAATTAATTCAGACGTTTGCAAGTCAAAATTTACAGACTGAAGTCTTCCCTTTGGCTGAGTTGCCTCAACACTTGCATCAATATGATGTTGTGGTCTCCTGTACAGCGAGCTCCTTGCCGATTGTGGGCATGGGGATGGTGAAAACTGCACTGAAAGCTCGGCAATCTCGGCCGATAGCGCTCATTGATTTAGCGGTGCCAAGAGATTTTGAGCCTGAAATTAAGAGTTTAAAAAATGCTTATCTCTACTCCATCGATGATCTTGGTGAAATCGTCAATGCTGGAAAGGCTAACCGACTTGAATCAATCGGTGAAGCAGAAAAGATTATTGAAAAAGGGGTCATAGAGTTTTATGAAACTCTAGAGAAGAGGGCGGTAGTGCCCATTATTAGGTCAATTCAAGATGTAGGCGAGCAATATCAAAAGATTGAGTTAGAAAAGGCAAGCAGAAGAATTGCAAATGGCGATGATCCGATGGTGGTTCTCTCCCATATGGCTATAGCGCTTGCCAATAAGTTTATGCATGCCCCAATTCATGCTTTGAAGCAGTCTTCTGATGAAAATTTAGAAGAGTACAAAAAAATTATTTCCAAAATCTACTCGTCGAAGTGAGGTTGCTATGTTAAAAATGACAAACTTCCTTGAGACCATATCAGCCCCAGATGAATTACGGGGGTTGGAGGTTTCCAAGCTCCCCCAAATTGCTCAAGAACTACGCAATTTCATATTAACTTCCGTCTCAGGTACTGGCGGCCATCTCTCATCCAATCTGGGCACTGTGGAATTAGCGCTTGCGCTTCACTATGTATTTGATACGCCCTATGATCGCTTGGTCTGGGATGTGGGTCATCAAAGTTACGCCCATAAAATATTGACGGGTCGTCGCGAGGCAATGTCAGGACTGCGCCAGTTTGACGGCATTTCAGGTTTTCCTAAGAGAAGTGAGAGTGAGTACGATGCATTTGGTACGGCTCACTCATCTACTAGTATTTCAGCTGCTTTGGGTATGGCAGTAGCGGCAAAAAATAAAAATGAGCAGCGTAATGTCGTAGCCATTATTGGTGATGGGGCGATGAGTGCCGGCATGGCATTTGAGGCCATGAATAATGCTGGCGTCAATAAAAAAGTTCCCCTCATTGTGATCCTTAATGATAACGAGATGTCGATTTCCCCGGCGGTGGGAGCATTGAATCGCTATTTGGTGAAATTAATTTCTGGCTCTATGTATGCCGCTACTAAAAGAGGGTTAGATAAAGTTCTTTCTGTAGCTCCGCCGATTCGTGAATTCGCCAAAAGACTTGAGGGCCATACAAAGGGAATGTTGGGACCAGCCACTATTTTTGAAGAGTTTGGTTTTGATTACTACGGTCCTATTGACGGACATAATTTGAATATTTTGGTTTCTACTCTAGAAAATATTAAGGTTCTTGCTCAAACAGAAGGGCCACAGTTTCTTCATGTGATTACCAAAAAGGGCAAGGGCTATACGCTAGCAGAGGCTGATCCGATTACCTACCATGGCCCGAGTCCATTTAATCCAATTGTGGGTATACAAGCTAAGCCTGCCAGTAAAAAAACCTATACCCAGATTTTTGGTGAGTGGCTATGCGATATGGGTGAGGCAGATGAGCGATTAATGGCAATTACCCCGGCGATGCGCGAGGGCTCTGGATTGGTGGAGTTTGAAAAGCGCTTTCCTGAACGATATTTTGATGTAGGTATTGCGGAGCAGCACGCCGTAACGTTCGCCGCGGGTATTGCTTGTGAGGGGTTAAAGCCAGTCGTTGCGATTTACTCGACTTTTTTACAGCGAGGCTACGACCAGCTAATCCATGATGTGACTTTGCAAAACCTACCGGTCGTATTTGCAATTGATCGTGCTGGTCTTGTTGGCGCAGACGGCGCAACCCATGCAGGCGCTTTTGACGTCGCTTTTTTACGTTGCTTGCCTAACTTGGTTCTCATGACACCTGCGAATGAGCAAGAGTGCAGAGCAATGCTCACTACTGCCTTCAAACATGATGGTCCTACGGCCGTTCGTTATCCTCGCGGATCTGGCATTGGGCTTGAGACTACTGGCCAAGCATTAGAGTCTTTGCCAATTGGTAAGGGCCTCGTTGTTAGATCAATATCTGAACAACTTGCTCCTCAGAAAAAGATTGCCTTTATTTGCTTCGGGCCGCTGCTATATAACGCGCTGTCAGTTGCTGAAGAGATTAATGCAACCGTTGTTGATATGCGCTTCGTGAAGCCTTTGGACGAGGAGTTACTGTGCGATATCGCTCGGACCCACGATGCCTTAGTGTTCGTCGAGGACAGTGCTGTGAAGGGTGGAGCAGGTAGTGCCTGTCTTGAGGTTCTAGCCGATCAAAATATTCAAATTGAATCTTTACAAATGGGCTTGCCCGATGAGTATGTTGAGCATGGCGATGTCAATTTCTTGTTAGATTTCTATGGGCTCTCATCCGAGAAAATGAAGCAAAGAGTTGCAGCGCGATTCCTCTAGGAATCAATCGACAATGGAGTCTATTGAGATTGCCCCATTTCGCGAGTTGTGTACCGATTGTGGGGTATCTAGAACAAAACAACCTAAGCGCTGTGCTACCGCCTGTCAATTCATTCAGCCGAACTACCCACAATTTGAGATCTCTACACATGGCAGAGTCCGTAATATAGGCGACTCAGACGAAGTCTTCTTTGGTACGTATCTGCAGATGTATAGGGCGCGATTAAAGCAGCCTTTAGAAGGTGCTCAGTGGACTGGAATAATTACTCGATTATGTGAGCTATTGTTAGAGCAGGGCCTTGTGGATGCGGTGATTACGATGGCATCTGATCCGGAGGATAAGTGGCGTCCTCAGCCAGTAATTATTAATCGCGCTCAGGATATGAAGCTTTGTAGGGGAATGAAAATGGGTTACGCACCCATTGTTCAATACCTCGAGCAAGCCAAAGATCTGGGCCACCAAAGGGTTGCGATGGTTGGCATACCTTGTCAGGTTTACGCCGCCAGAGCGCTTGAGAAAGAATTGGGCTTTGAGAAGTTATTCATTATTGGCTCACCCTGCTCGGACAACACAAGCACAGAAAATTTCCATCATTTTTTAGGCTTACTATCTCAAAAGCCAGAAGAAATTACTTACTTAGAATTTAGAGCTGATTACCACGTGGAGTTACGTTTTGCAGATGGACGTATTCAGGAGATTCCTTTCTTGAAGCTGCCACTTTCAGATTTGCCAGGTGATTTTTTCCCGACCACTTGTAAGACCTGTGTTGACTACGTGAATTCACTTTCAGATATTACGGTTGGGTATATGGCCGGCACAGGAGAGCAGTGGTTAATTGTGCGGAATGCCCGAGGCCAGGAGCTTGCCAAATTTCTAGACCCGGAAATCCATCTTGAAGCTTTGCAGTCCGCTGGAAACCGCTTGGGGCCAGTAAAAGGCTTTATGAAGAATGTCGAGTTGGCTGCTGGAGGCTTACCCCTGCAGCGAATGCCTAATTTTCTGAGAAGTATTTTTGCCTGGGTAATGCCCAGATTTGGACCCCGTGGACTTGAGTTTGCAAAAGCAAGGGTTGAGATGAAGGCAATTGAATCTGTCATTCATTTACGCAATACTGCGCCGCACAAAATCAAGAATATGGTGCCAAATCATGTTTGGCAAGTTGTCCGGAAGTACGGATTAGAGCCTAGAAACGATGAAATCAAGGACTCTAGGGAAAGCACCTACAGTTAAGTGTTTGTGAATTTCCCGGAAAGAATTTATAACGTAAGGATTCTAATTAAGAGGCTCTTAGGCAGCCACGGTACTTTTCAAAAGTCTTTTTGAGACCGTGACTTGATCTGGTGATGTTCATGAATTTATCTAGGCTGGTGAGCATTGCAGGGTTTAAGAAGAAATCCAAGCAGGACGACTATAAGTTGGACCATCAACAGTCCTCCAAGACATTAGACAGGATGCGGGAAGATTGTCTAGTATCTAATGCGCCATCGCAGGCGACTTTTAAAAAAGAACAAGATACCCATCCACTTGAAAAAGCTTGTACAGAAGCTGAGTACCTCGAGTCCCTGGTAAGGACAATCGAGGGGAAAATACTGCCCCATATTATTGAGCAGCATCTCGAGTCTTCTATTCCAGAAGATTTGCAAGCAAAGGCAAGTGCCGATGAAAAAATTATTGCCGAGTTAACTGCTTTAGTCCTCCGGGAGGATGCGCGTGCCTCAGTTAATTTCGTAAAAGAGATTCATGCCTCAGGAACAAGCTTAGAAGATATATATTTGCTCTTGCTAACCCCAGTTGCTCGAAAGCTCGGGGAAATGTGGGAGGAAGATGAATCCAGTTTTACAGATGTGACCATAGGACTTTGGCGTATTAAGCAGTTGATGTATGACTTAAGTCCGATATTTCAACAGTATGCTGAGCAAAATAAAACGGGCTCTAGCATTATGTTGGTACCGTTGCCTGGCTCTCAGCACAACTTAGGCCTGTTTATGGTTTCTGAATTCTTTGCTAAAGCTGGATGGCGCATTTGGGGCGAGTTGGCTGCGACAGAAGATGACATTATTCAGATGGCCGCCAATGAATGGTTTGATATTGTCGGTTTATCAGCCAGTGTTCGGGAGCAATTTCCGCAGCTTAAAGAGTTGATTAAGGGCATCAAGGCTAAATCAAAAAATCCTAATGTTGGTGTCATCATAGGCAGCCCGGTATTTAATCAATTTCCTGAGCTTGTCGATGATATAGGCGCAGATATGGTGGGAATGGATGCTGAGGATGCGCTGGAGAAAGCCACTTTTTACGTTGAGCGATTGCGCTAGTTCAAAATCTTAATATGTCTCGTGCGCATCGAATAGTGATTGTAGGTGGAGGGGCAGGTGGGCTTGAATTAGCTACCAAGTTGGGCGATAGCTATAGTGCCGATAAGATAGCCGTTACCCTGGTTGATAAAAATAGAACGCATATCTGGAAACCAAAGCTGCATGAAGTAGCAGCAGGATCGATGGATCTTGCCGATCAAGAGCTAGATTACATTGCTCAAGCCCATTGGCACCACTTCAGGTTTCGATTGGGTGAGCTAGTTGGCATCGATAGGGAAAAGAAAGAAATTCAGGTTGCCCCCTATATAGATGAGTCGGGCGAGTTGGTTACACCTACCCAAGCCATTCCTTATGACATACTAGTCATTTCAATTGGTAGCCTCACTAATGACTTTGGAACTCAGGGTGTTGAGCAATATGCTCAAAGACTGGAGTCATTGGGCGACGCTAAACGTTTTCATCTCCGTCTAGTGAATGCTTGCCTAAGAGCCCAAGCTCAAACTAGCGCATTAGCCCCACATCAATTAAAGGTTGCGATTATTGGGGCAGGGGCAACTGGCGTTGAACTTGCGGCTGAATTACATCGCACAACCCGTGCCATCATTTCTTTCGGAATGGACAGAGTCGACCCCGAAAAAGACCTGAAAGTAGTCCTCATCGAAGCCGCTCCTAAAATTTTGCCAGCTCTTTCAGGGCGGATCTCAATTGCAGCAGAAAAATTATTGACTGATCTTGGCGTGAAGGTGATGACAAATGCCAAGGTACAAAAAGTTCAAGCGGATAAGGTAGTACTTGCTGATGGTCAGGAGATACCAGCTGAGTTGATTGTTTGGGCTGCGGGAGTGAAGGCGCCTGATTTTCTAAAAGGTATAGGCGGCTTGGAGACTAACCATGTCAATCAACTTTTAGTTTTGCCAACACTGCAAACTACTTTAGATCAAAATATTTTTGCTATTGGAGACTGCGCTGCATGTCCCTGGCCTGAAGCAAACAATGGTAAGGGAGGTATTGTGCCGCCTCGAGCCCAGGCAGCCCATCAGCAAGCCTCGCATCTATACAAACAAATTAACCGAATTATTCATCATCAACCCCTGAAGCCATATCAGTATCGAGACTTTGGTTCTTTAGTTTCCCTTGGGGAATACAGCAGTGTGGGTAGTATGATGGGCGGCCTGATTGGCGGAAGTCTAATGGTGGAGGGACTTTTTGCAAAATTAATGTACATCAGCCTCTACAAGCTACATCAGTTGGCTTTACATGGTTGGTTCAAGGTTTTTCTAGATACCTTAAGTCGATTGATTCACCGCAGAACACATTCAATTGTAAAATTGCACTAGTTAGTCTTGTGCAATTTTGGTTTTTTATATTGAACTTAAGAACTCTGCTGTAAATGTTGGAGCTACGTCAAACCGCCCTTGAAATACTAGTCATCACAGATCCGAAAACGAAGGTTTCTCGGGTGCAAAAACTATTTGATGATTATGATCAACAGCATATTGCTCTAGATGTTTCTGCTGCTTTAAATTCAAAAGATTTCATGCTTCCTGGGCGCCCGCAAAAGCCGGAGTTAGTTCCGCCATTAACCGTCCCCAAAAGAAAGATGGATACCGTTGAAGGCAGACTGTCTTTGCTGCACTCACTGGCCCACATTGAATTTAATGCGATGAATCTTGCGCTAGATGCAATCTGGCGATTTGCTGATATGCCAAGGCAATACTACGCAGATTGGCTAAAGGTTGCAAAGGAAGAGGCTTACCACTTTAGTTTGATAGAAGATCTTTTGCAATCTGTCGGTGTTGCTTACGGTGATTTTCCTGCGCACAACAGTCTGTGGGAGATGGTTGAGAGAACTGCAGATGCAGTCATTGCCAGAATGGCTTTGGTTCCTAGGACTATGGAGGCCAGGGGCTTGGATGCGGTACCCGCTATTCGTGATCGCTTTAAACAAATTAAGGATACTAAGGTTGTTGAGATTTTAGAAATTATCCTAAGAGATGAAGTGGGGCATGTGTTGATTGGCAATCAATGGTTTAATTTCTTATGCATCAAGGACGGGCTATCGCCAATCAAAGCATATAAAGATTTGGCTAGAGCCTATCGTGCTCCTGCATTAAGGGGGCCATTTAATTTAGAGGCTCGCAAACAAGCGGGATTTACTACTGAAGAATTAAGTCTTCTTGGGACATAATTAGATAACATCTGGAGAATTTATGAATTTATCTCGTCGAACATTTATTACGTCAGCCGCATTAGCTCCGGTAGCATGTGGTGTGCCTCTTTCTTATGAAAATGGCATTCCGGTTGCTGCTCCCAAGTCAGTTCCCACTATTCGTCCGCCACAAGTTGGCCAAGAGTGGACATATATCAAAAAAGATGTTTTTAATGGAAAGACTCTCGGGATCATTACGGAGCGCATCTCGAAGATTGACACGAGTATTATCATTGATCGCAGATCTTCAGATGGCGGGATATTGGCCGGTGAGGTGCAAACTTCTTGGGGTATGGTAGCCACTGATACGCAATGGCCACGCTTACTGAACTTTAGCCCCTCATTACCATTATGGCCGCTGGAGCTATCTACTGGGTGGGGCAAGCAATTTATAACGAAGTACAGCCTTGCTGGATACGGTGATGCAAAAATGAATTGGCAAACATATATGAGTACTCACGGTTGGGAAAAAATTACTGTTCCTGCAGGTACCTTTATTGCTCTACGCTTTCAGAATCTCATTAACTATGAGAGCTCAGATGCGAATAAAGTGGATTGCATTCGCAAAGAAACAGTTTGGTTTGTCCCTCAAATTGGCCGTTGGGTAGCTCGTGAAGCTTCTGGTTCTTATCAAATTCAAGGTCAGGGCGAGGTCACTGTTTTAGAGGGAAGCTATCAATGGCAACTTACTGCCTACAAGTAGACTCTGTGCGAAGACTATTCGTACTGGTGTTACCAGTATTTTTTCTAGCTAGTCTAGCGGGCTGTATTTCTTCTCAGCCTTATCCTGTAGGAATTGTTTTGCCTCCACCTGAGGTCGCTCCTCAAGTGAGGGCGCCACAAGTAGGACAGGAGTGGGTGTATATAGTTCGCAATGTTTTTAATCAAGCGATTGTTGATACAGTCACCGAAAAAATCGTGTCGGTTGATAAGGAGGTGCGCATACAGCGTGTCGGCTTAAAATCAGGCCGTTTGCCTGATGAGATTCAATCACCTTGGGGGTATATTTTGCAGGACCCTCATTGGACACCACCTCAGGTGTTTCAGAGAGCATTACCTTTGTGGCCTGAAAACTTAGCCCCTAAATGGACGGGTTTTTATAAAGTCCGATATCAAGTGCCTGGCTTCCCTAATTCTAGTTATGGCTGGAGCTTAGGTGTGACTGCGATTGATTGGGAGAGGGTGTCTGTCCAGGCAGGTCAATTTTCAACCTTAAAGTACCAGAACGTTGCACCCTATTTTGAGAGCAATGATCTATTTAGGGTCCTCAATTATCGCCAAGAGGATGTATGGCTTGCCCCCGAGATTGGACGCTGGGTTATACGCAGAGGTTTTGGTCGCTATATAACGCCAGGTGTTTTTTGGGCTGATGCTTATTGGGAAGACTATCTGGAGTGGGAGCTTATCTCCTGGAAGTAGCAATGCGCTTAAAATAGTCGGATTGTGTATACCGTTAAAGAACTCTTTCCTACACTTCAGGGTGAAGGCACTCATACTGGACGTGCCGCAGTATTTTGCCGTTTTGCCGGCTGTAATTTATGGAGTGGTCGCGAGGAGGATCGAGCGACTTCTACTTGCAAATTTTGTGACACTAATTTTGTGGGTAGCGATGGTGATGGTGGTGGAAAGTTTGAATCAGCCACAGATTTGGCAAATGCAATCGAGTCTGCATGGAAAAGTACCTCAGCAGGACCTCAGCAACGTTATGTCGTATTTACGGGCGGCGAACCACTTTTGCAATTAGATGACGAGCTCATTACCAAGTTACATCAAAAAGGCTTTGAGATTGCGATTGAAACAAACGGCACTATTAAGGTCCCACAAGGAGTTGATTGGGTTTGTGTTAGCCCTAAAGCAGGCTCTGACTTGATTGTTCTTCAAGCGAACGAGCTCAAATTGGTAATTCCCCAAGAAGGGCACGACCCATTGGAAAAGTTATTGGCACGTTTTGAGAAGATGGATTATCGCAATCGCTTTTTACAGCCTATGGATGGACCAAACCTTAAAACGAATACCGAATTAGCCATTAGTCTTTGCCAGAAACGCCCGCTTTGGAGATTGAGTCTCCAATCTCATAAACTCATAGGTATTCGCTAAGGTGCTTGATAATCAAGCTACCCCAGTAATGTATTGATTAGATCGAAATGACAAGTAAACAACCTGCAATTTCCATTACCCGCCGTCTTGAATTTGACTCAGGACACCGCATTCCAAATCATGATGGGCAATGCAAGCATTTGCATGGACACCGCTATGCTATTGAGGTAACTCTGACTGGAGAAGTTGCAGACCATCCTGGTAGAGCTGACGATGGCATGGTGCTCGACTTTGGAGACATTAAGCGCCTCACCAATCAATATATTGTTGACCTTTGGGATCATGCATTTTTGGTGGCTAAAGAAGATGAAAGTGTAGTTGCATTTTTAGCAACATTGCCTAATCATAAAACGGTAGTGATGGAGCATGTGCCTACTGTTGAGAATTTAGCTAATACCGCCTTTGCTATTTTGCAGCCAGTTTTTAGTAAGGCTTTTGGCGGACGTCTTGAGCTTTCTGCTCTTCGTTTATATGAAACCCCCAATTGTTGGGCTGACGTATATCACCCTTAAATGAACCAAGCAGAGCTTGACCACCAATTTATGGAGCAGGCTCTAGAGCAGGCTCAGTTAGCTGCTATCGCTGGTGAAGTTCCTGTGGGTGCTGTCATCGTGCGTAATGGAGTAGTGCTTTCTAAAGCGTTTAATAAACCCATCACCAATCATGATCCAAGTGCCCATGCTGAAATGTTGGTACTTAGACAGGCAGCTTTATCTGAAGAAAATTATCGCTTGCCAGGTACCACCCTTTATGTCACCTTAGAGCCTTGCACGATGTGCGCTGGTGCAATGTTGCATGCTAGAGTAGATCGAATTGTTTATGGGGCTGCAGACCCCAAAACTGGTGCCGCTGGTAGCGTTTTAGATGTATTCTCATCAAAACAAATCAATCATCAGACCGTTATTGAAGGCGGAGTGATGGGTGAGGAGTGCGGTCAATTGCTGCGCGATTTCTTTAAGGAGCGACGTTGAAAGCCATTCACTTGATTGCCCCTTCCGGAGCAAGTCTCGATGATCAAAGCCCTTTAGCTGGGATCGACTGGCTAAAGCGCCAAGGCATTGCTATTGCGAATGCAGAATGTGTGCAGCGTGTTCATGAGCGTTTTGCAGGAAGCGACGAGGTGCGCTTAAATGAACTCAACAATTTAGCGACACTCAATTCTCAGGCTCTAGTAATGGCGATGCGTGGTGGTTATGGTATTCATCGCTTGCTTCCTAATATTGATTGGGCTGGAATCTCTAAAGCAGTTGCTAGCGGATTGCAAATTTGCGGGCATAGTGATTTCACGACATTTCAATTGGGCTTGTTGGCTAAGACCGGTGCCATCACTTTATCCGGACCAATGCTGAGCTATGATTTTGGCAAGATCGATGAAGCAGGTAAAGCAATTGCGCCTGATAGTTTTATGTGGAAACACTTTCAATCGGCCATTCAAGAGCGAAAACTCGATTGCAGCGTATCCGAACTACAGCCATTTCTGGCGAACTCAGGCAGCAACAAAATTACAGGGATGTTATGGGGCGGTAATCTGACAGTCTTGGCTGGTCTAGTGGGAACTCCCTATCTACCTTCTCAGCAGCAAACCCATAATGGCATTTTATTTTTAGAGGATGTGAATGAGCATCCTTACCGTATAGAACGCATGCTGATGCAATTACTAGATGCTGGAATACTCAGCAACCAGTCGGCCATCCTTCTAGGAGGCTTCTCCGCCTATCGTTTGTACGATAACGATAAAGGATATTCATTAGAGCGCGCAATTGAAGCTATCCGTAAGCGTTTGCCTGAGAATATTCCTATTTTGACGGATCTACCATTTGGTCACCAAGCCAATAAGCTCACATTACCAATGGGTGCTCAAGCTACTCTTGACTACAGTCCCAGTGGATTTACTATTAAAGCAAGCTGGTAAATGGTTTTAAGACATTTTTTTGCAAGAATTATTCTAAGCACTATTACGCTGACTTTCATGGGGGCAGTAATGGCAATCGAAGAGCCTAAATTTTCAGTTTTAGAAAAAAATCCACCATTTGAGCTTAGGTCATATGCCCCAATGATATTGGCCGAAGCCCAAACAGAAGGAGACCTGGACGAGGCCTCAAGCCAGGGTTTTCGACTGATTGCTGGCTATATCTTTGGGCAGAACCAGGTGAGCGAAAAGATTGCGATGACCGTGCCAGTAGCGGTTGAAGAGCAGGCGCCCAAGAGTGCAAAGATTGCGATGACTGCCCCCGTTAATATTGAATCAAATGCTGGGAAATGGACGGTTTCATTTGTGATGCCATCCGAATACACCATGGACAGTCTGCCTAAGCCCCTGAATCCAAGAGTTCAGTTACGCCAGATCCCAGCTGTAAAGCGCGCAGTGATTGTTTTTACTGGCTTTAATAGCGAGAATAAGGTCGCTGAAAAAACGCTAGAGCTAGAAGAGTGGATGCGCAGTAAAAATCTTCAAGCAGTTGGTGTGCCGAGATTTGCTCGTTATAACCCGCCTTGGTCGATACCCTTTATGCGTCGTAACGAAATCATGATTGATATTCGTGACTAGAGGCTTTTCAGTAAATTACTTAAGCTTCAAAACTCTTTAGTAAAAATTGGGCACCACCATCTACTCCTAAGGCCTTAGCCAGAATGGGGAGAGCCTCTGACAAATGTTTTTCTAAGGTCCATGGAGGGTTGATGATGAACATTCCGCTTGCTTGAAGACGTCGCTCACCAGGCACATTCTCAATTCTTAACTCTGCATGAACCCATGAGCGTTTATGGCTTGCAGCAATTTTTTTCATGCGCTCTGGGAGCGCTGCCGATTCTCTCCTAGAGAGGGCCGGATACCAAATTGCATAACAGCCAGTAGCAAAGCGTTGCAGAGCCTCTTCCATCGCGGCTTCAAGATAGCGATAGTCTTGTTTATCTTCATAAGAGGGATCAATGAGAACGAGGCCTCGTCTACTGGGCGGAGGAAGTAAACCTTTGAGTCTACTAAAGCTATCTGTGGCGTAAACATCAATTTGCTTAGCTTGTTTTAGTTCGCCAACATTGTGCCGAAGAATATCAATTTCTTTGGGGTGAAGTTCAAATAATTTAAGTCGATCCTGCGGTCGAAGTAAACGAGCCAAGATAAAAGGAGATCCTGGGTAGGTGGCAATATCACCACCCATATTTTCTGCATAAATACACTCTAAATACTTTTGAATGCTCTCTACAGTAGGATTACCAGCTTCAATAAATCTCAGTAATTGAAATATTCCACCCTCTGCTTCCTTGCTTACAGCAGCAAAACCATCTTTTAGGCTGTAAATACCAGCACCGGCATGGGTATCAACAATCGTGAGGGCGCCAGGCTTTTCCTGAAGATATTCAAGCAAATGAATCAGTGTGAGATGCTTCAGAATATCGGCATGACTGCCAGCGTGAAACGCGTGTCGATAGCTAAACATAGTGAATCACTCTGAACTGGTGAGTGATTTATTAAACTGAGCTTTAATAAATAAAACTAAGGTTATTAGCAAAATGACCACGGAGGCATACTGCAGCGGCTGGTTTAGCTCATGATCCATGATTTGCGTAAGGTGGGCATAGATTGCGGCAACTCCGCCAATTGCCACAATACGTAGCCAGGCACCCTTAGGAGAAAGATATTTTTCAGGAAGGTGATTGGCAAATAAAGCCCCAAACATCCCGCACCATATTCCAAATCCTGCGCCACCCAATACATCAGTTAACCAATGAGCTCCAACAGCACTGCGGGATAGGCCAACGAAAGCTGCTACCACAAAGAGGATTAATAAAGGCTTACGCTTATCTTTATCAAAAGCAAAATATAAGGCTGCAGCAATAGCAAAAGCCGTTAGTGTATGACCAGAAGGAAAGGCCTTGTGGAGTAGGGGTTCCCCAAGGCGGTAGTAACTACCCTCTGTTAAAACCCCAGCAGGCCTTGGCAGGTCAAAATAATTTTTGAGAAGAGGGCTTGCAACAGCAGAGGTAAAGCCGGCAAAAACTGCTGCACTCAATGCACGAGGCGCTAGCAAGAGAAGTGGAAAGGCAAGAGCAAACACGCCCCATCCATTCCCCAGAAATGTTAGCCATGCCCAAAGTGTATCTGGTAGTAATCTGGCTAATTGATTCAGAAATAGAAAGCTACTGCTTTGGAATTCGCCAAAATAGATTGCAAATGCAAGTGCTAACGGGGCTATTGGAATGAACCAAGCTAATACTGGAATAGCTTTTTTGCCCATCCTGCTTAGCGACCTTTAGCCTTATCTGCATCTTGTAGCTGAATAGTGACTTTCTCTAAGACTTGAGCAACTGTAATTGCTTGCATACAAACATTATCGTGACAAGGCGTTTTGCGATGATTTGCTGCGCTGACACATGGAGAGCATGCTAAGTTTGCCGTGATGGCAATCGAGTTCCCTATGGAGCCATATAAAGCCGGAGTTTCCGGACCAAAGAGAACAACGGTTCTTAGCGGAGTGACCGCTGAGAAGTGACCTGGACCAGAGTCATTGGTCACCATAACATCTGAAAGCGTGTAAAGCGGCGGTAGTTCTGCAAAACTCACTTGACCAGCAAAGTTCAAAGCGTTTTTGATATTAGCTACTGTACGAACTTTTTCTACATATGCAAATTCAACAGGGGAGCCTGTGATCAAAATCAAATCGCTCGGATATTGTTGATGAACACCTTGAATTAATTCAGAAAAGCGCTGTTGCGCCCAGCGGCGCTGCGGTAATAAGTCGCTGGCATTTGGGTTAACCAGAATTAAGCGATTCTTACCATGAATATAGTCAACCCCAGCTTCCTTTGCTAATTTTTGAACTCGCTCGCGAACATTATCAAGTGCCTTTGGGTCAATGACAGCTTGCACTAAACGTACTTCAGAGTCTGGGATCTGAATTTTGCTAAACGGCACTTCAATGTGTTTTGCAAAGGCCGCATGTATTAAAGAAAGAAAGTTCTTGGTGATGTGAATATGAGGGTTGTAGTGCACCTTACGGTTGAGCATGAAGCCGCGCCACAAGCCTTCACCATGGAAGATGTGATAACCCACGCGGCGTCTAGCGCCACATAGGCCAGTGAGAAGAGCGGTAAAGCGTGAGAATAACTCGAGATCAATAACGGTATCAATTCGATGACGGCGCGCAATGATTAAAAAGTGTAAGGTGTCTTTAATCAAGCCGCCTAAGCTGGAGGAGTCAATCGTAAAAATGTTTTCTGGTTTGACGGTATTGAGTAGAGTCAGACTGGCGCGATTACTCTTAAAGATGAGAAAGAAAAGTTCAGCGCCACGAGCTTGTGCATTACGCATAGCCGGATCAACCAAAATAGCGCTACCCATTTCTGAGAGTTCAATGAAAAGTAATTTCTTAGGGGCCTCTGGCTCACGGCCAAAGATATTCTTTACACCATCCATGAGGGCTACTAATGGACTAGCGATTGCGCAGAGCGGCACGCCGACCCAATGATCGATGGCACGCATGGTATTGACGCTAATAGTCATAGTTTTGCTCTAAAGGAATTATTTTCGTTTTAGTAAAAAGTATGCACCAGGCAGCACTGATAAAACAGTAATTGCGCCGTAGCTAATAGATGCCAATACAGTTAATGAAGGACTAACACCCCATAGCGCCAATACGGAGGATAGGGTGGCTTCACGCAATCCCCATCCGGAAATACTAATAGGTAACATCAGGAGCAGACTCAATGCTGGTAGGCCAATCATCAAACTCGCAATTGGAGCTTCTGCACCGTAGGCTCGTAAGCAAAAGCTAAATGCCAAAATAATGCAGCTATGTATACCAACCCCAAATAAAGCTTGCACAATATTAATTGGCCAGGAAAACGCCAATTGAATTCCTGGCATTGCATTATTCATTTGCAGACGGTCTAATAATTTTTGTAATAGCTGTCTGGTTTTAGACCATGCCAAAATTACGGCGATGATGAGTCCTACCAAAAGCATCACACCTAAAACGGCGTAACCCAAATCTTGCCCCCAAGCAGCAAGGGTAGCGCCGCCAAGTATTAGGCCGATACCACCTAATAGATTATTACCAGCTAAACCTAGAAGGCGATCTACTAAAGTCATCGCAAAGCTAAGTCGGAGTTTTGGTGTGGCATGTCCAAGATCAACTGAATGATGCAACTCTTCATCCAATGCTTTTGTCTCGCTTAACTTATCGTTATTAGTGAAGTGAGTTGCTGTGATGGCGCGATAACTGTCTCCACCCAATGTGCTTGGTAGTCCTTGGTTAATAAGCCCGCCTGCAAAATAGAGGGCAATATAGCTTTTCAAGCTGCCCTGAAACCCAACACTTCGCATTAAGAATCCCCAACGTAAGCCACCACAAATAAACGCGCAGCATATTGCGGCAGCGGCTGCAATTAACCAAGCCGGCTCCATTTTGATTTCTGAATCTAATAAGGTATGCCAGTCAATTCCGCTGGTTGCTTTCCAGAGAAGTGCAATCGAAAGCAGAATACGGATGGTAGGCCATGCGCGCTTCAGGACTGATTTCCACCCGGAAGGGGTTTTGGGGGTGGATTGGGGTATTGAACTCATAGGCGTAAGGATAATGCCTTGGGCGCCTAAGGTCCTGAATTTGAGGGGAATTACTCTGCTGCGGATGGTCCTTGCCAATTACTGCAAAGGCTAAAGTCAAATTTAGACAATACCCGGCCAAAGCGCTGGATTTCTAGGCTATCCAGAGGCTCACAGCGTTCAAAGCCTGGTTTCGTAGCTATGGGAGGCGGAAATGACATACCTGACCAATGAATCAGCAGGATATTTGCTCCCGGAGGGAGTTGTCCAAACCAGAGGTCAAATTGATCTTTTCTTTGATCAAGTACAAAGACAGGGATCGGTTTTGCGTACCAGGCAGCTCGACTTCCTAGAGTCCAATTTTGCACGGCAATACCATCTGCTTTGGTAGCTTGAGTTAATTCAGCAGCTTTTTGGCCTGCGCTCTTCCAGCCATAAAGATCAGTAATCGGATTAGATTTAATTGATGCTGAGCTAATGCCACCAGATAAAACAAATCCAAAGCCAATTAGGCAAAGTGCAATTTGTAATATGAATAAAAGACGTATGACCGTGCGATGCTGAATAGACCAGGCCTTTGCTAAACCAATGCCAGCAAACGGCGCCAAACAAAACCATGCAGGTGTTGTCCAGTGGGGTAGGCTACCGCCCCCAGAGAGACTTGTAAAAATAACAAAGGGAATAAAAAAGAATCCAAGCAAAGACAATAAAGAAAGCTTGGTTGTATGCATACAGTCTTTAAGAAAGATATAGCTACCCATGATGAGTAGCGGGCCGAACGCAATAATCTGAATTCCAAGGAATGCGCCTAATCTTCGCCATAACCATTCACCACCGCTGCCATGGGCGATTTGGTATTTAAATGAAATCCAGTCATTGACCCAATTCCAATATAGGACAGGGCCAATTAAGAGTAGAGCAAGAAGAGCGGCCAACCAAAAACCTATTTTTCCGATCCAGGGTTTTCTACGGGTACTAATTAATACGAGAAGTAGAGCAAAGGCAGTAAAGATAGCCGTGTATTTGCTCAGGCCGGCCAATCCAAGTAATACGCCAGTCAATAACCAATCACCAATCGTGAAGTGATCTTGAATTAACCAACGCAGCGCCATCAACATCAGACCAAGACTTAAGGGCGCCAATAAAGTATCTGGTAATAAACCAATTGCCAGAACATGGGGCATTGGCGCAGCAATAATAGTGAGAACAGCCATCAGACCACAAGCGTTAGCAGAAGGTAGTGCGCTAGTGAGATAGCCTGAGTTTCTGCCTTGGATAAAGCGGTGAATTTCTAGTGTGACTTGGTAAACCAGAAAACAGGCGATTGCCCAGAGAAATTCAGGCACTAGGCGAATTAAACCCTCTGAAGAAGTTAGGGCAACCAGCGGCCATTGGACCCACCCTACCAATGGCGGGTGATCAAAATAGCTCCAAGCTAAATGCTGAGCATATAAGGCGTAGTGCGCCTCATCAACCGAAAATTCAATTGAGAAGCCTAGGGCAAAATGAACTAGCGCTGCTATGCAAATGCAGATTGCCGCCCAGCTTGAAGGTGATTGATGGCGCATAAAACGATTTTAGACTTACTCGGGCAATTCTTTGGGACAATTAGCAATATGTTCAAACGTGTTTTATATCCCTTGATGCTCTCTATGCTGCTTGCACTAGCTGGCTGTGCAGGTTTTGGTGGTGGATCAATTCAAGATGAGTCTGGACAGGCTTTTGATCCTAATAAGCTTCCAGCGCAGGACGAATTGCCAAAATTTTCTGCCGAAACCGCTCGTAACGGCATGCCGAATGGCTGGAATTTTTTATCGTATAGCGCCTTATAAAAAGAATACGGTTTACCGTCTTGAGAGTTACCAAGGCAGAACTGTTTTGAGTGCTAATTCCAAAACATCTGCATCGGGTTTGGCAGTGAAGCTGCGCCCAAGGCAGGTAAATAATTTATGGCTACAGTGGGAGTGGAAGGCTTTGAGTGCTATTCTTGAAGCTGATAATGTAGAGCGTTATAACGATGATGCTCCCCTCAGAATCTTGGTTGCGTTTGATGGCAATAAATCGAAATTGCCATTGAAGGAAAAAATGAACTTCGAGATGGCAAAT
>CAJEZV010000013.1 GCA_903995005.1 uncultured beta proteobacterium | reverse complement strand
ATCCCATCTCTAAGTTACAAGTTGATACCTTGGATCAAAACTGTGATGCCTTTGGTATTACCCAGTACAAAATGAACGATGCTCGCCAAGGGATTGTTCATGTCATTGGGCCAGAGCAGGGCGCAACTTTGCCAGGCATGACTGTGGTGTGTGGTGACTCTCATACTAGTACCCATGGCGCATTCGGTGCCCTGGCATTTGGTATTGGCACCTCTGAAGTGGAGCATGTATTAGCAACGCAAACTTTGCTCATGAAAAAGAGTAAGAACATGCTCGTCAGAGTGGATGGTCGCTTGCAGCCAGGCTCTACAGCTAAAGATATCGTTCTTGCTGTGATCGGCAAGATCGGCACTGCAGGTGGTACTGGTTACACCATTGAATTTGCTGGTGAAGCAATTCGCAATCTATCGATGGAAGGTCGTATGACCCTCTGTAATATGGCAATTGAAGCTGGCGCGCGAGCTGGTTTAGTTGCGGTCGATGAAACTACTATTGAATACATTCAAGGTCGTCCATATGCACCGAAGGGGCCTGCGCTATTGCAAGCTTTGCAATACTGGAGAACCTTGCATTCTGATGCGGATGCCAAGTTTGATGCAGTAGTGGAATTACGCGCAGAAGAAATTGCACCTCAAGTCACTTGGGGCACTTCACCAGAGATGGTGCTTGCTATTAGTGAGCGTGTGCCTGATCCAGAAAAAGAGCGAGACCCAAACAAGCGTTCCGCCATGGAGCGTGCATTGGAGTACATGAATCTCATTCCCAATACGCCGCTGAGCAGCATCTCTGTTGATAAAGTATTTATTGGCTCTTGCACGAATAGCCGCATCGAAGATATGCGTGCTGCTGCTAAGGTAGTTGATCGCCTCGGTAAAAAAGTTGCAGCCAATGTGAAGTTGGCATTGGTGGTTCCTGGCTCTGGTTTGGTAAAAGCGCAAGCAGAGCGTGAGGGCTTGGATCGCATCTTTAAGGCTGCTGGCTTTGAGTGGCGTGAGCCCGGCTGCTCTATGTGCTTAGCGATGAACGCTGATCGTTTAGAGCCTGGTGAGCGTTGTGCCTCTACCTCCAATCGTAATTTTGAAGGTCGTCAAGGCAATGGTGGTAGAACTCATTTGGTAAGTCCTGCAATGGCAGCTGCTGCTGCAATTGAGGGGCATTTTGTTGACGTACGTAAGATTTCATAAGGATATAGACATGAAATTCTCTTCAGTATCTCTCATTGCTCAATTGGCTGTGGCGGCTCTTTTTGGCCTCTTTATTTCTGCCTGTGCTAACACTATGGAAGGTGTGGGCAAGGATTTGCAGACTATGGGCAAATCAATGGATAGCAGTTCCTCAAACACTACGCAAAACAATCAATCACAAACCAAGGGTAAGGACGTTGTTATTACCCCTGTGAAGTAAACATTAAGAGTCAAAGTCAGAACCATGGATAAATTTACGGTATACAAAGGTTTGGTTGCTCCGCTTAACCGCGAGAATGTCGATACCGATGCCATTATTCCTAAACAGTTTCTGAAATCCATCAAGAAGACTGGCTTTGGTCAGAACTTATTTGATGAGTGGCGCTATCTGGATCATGGTGAGCCAGGGCAGGATTGCAGTACGCGTCCCGTTAACCCAGACTTTGTCCTGAATCAGGCCCGCTATCAGGGCGCGGGCATTTTGTTGGCCCGTAAAAACTTTGGTTGCGGTAGCTCCCGCGAACATGCCCCTTGGGCGCTTGATCAATTTGGCTTCAGGGCAGTGATTGCCCCTAGTTTTGCTGATATTTTTTACAATAATTGCTTCAAAAATGGTCTTTTACCAATCGTTTTGACAGAAATCCAGGTTGACCACTTATTCAATGAGACCCTTGCATTTAGTGGCTACCAGTTGACGATTGACCTAGAGGCTCAGCAGGTGATTACCCCCGATGGTACCGCCTATAGCTTTGATGTGGCCCCATTTAGAAAGTATTGCCTTCTCAACGGTTTGGACGATATTGGCTTAACTCTGCGCCATGCAGATAAAATCAAGGCTTATGAAGCTGAGCGCATTCTGAAAATGCCTTGGCTTGCAACCCAATTGCCATAATTTTAGATTTAAAGGCCTTTCATGAAAATTGCAGTTCTACCGGGCGATGGTATCGGCCCGGAAATCGTCGCTCAAGCTGTTCGAGTATTAAATGCGCTCGGCCAAAAGTTTGATCTAGAGGAAGCTCCTGTTGGTGGAGCTGCTTATGATGTGGCCGGTCATCCATTGCCGCCAGCAACTTTAGAGTTGGCTAAAAAAGCTGACGCTATTTTGTTTGGTGCAGTAGGCGATTGGAAATATGATGCACTTGCACGCGAACTGCGTCCAGAACAAGCCATTTTAGGATTACGCAAACACTTAGAGTTATTTGCGAACTTTAGACCAGCGATTTGCTATCCAGAGCTGACTGCTGCATCCAGTTTGAAACCAGAAATTATTGGCGGTTTAGATATTTTGATCGTGCGTGAATTGAACGGCGATATCTATTTTGGCCAACCACGCGGTATTCGTACTTCTGAGTTGCCATTATTTAAAGGTGCGCGCGAAGGTTTTGACACCATGCATTACAGTGAGCCTGAAGTAGAGCGCATTGGTCGCGTTGCTTTTGAGGCGGCACGTAAACGTGGCAAAAAGGTCTGTAGCGTTGATAAGGCTAACGTTTTAGAAACGTCACAACTCTGGCGTGAAGTCATGATTCGGATTTCTCAAGAGTACCCAGATGTTGAGTTGTCGCATATGTACGTAGATAACGCTGCGATGCAATTGGTTAAAGCGCCTAAAGCATTTGATGTAGTGGTCACTGGTAATCTGTTTGGCGATATTTTGTCAGATGAGGCCGCAATGTTGACTGGCTCTATTGGCATGTTGCCTTCTGCCTCTCTTGATAAGAATAACAAGGGTCTGTATGAGCCAAGCCATGGTTCCGCACCCGATATTGCTGGTAAGGGTATTGCTAATCCTTTAGCAACCATTCTCTCGGCTGCAATGATGTTGCGTTATTCCTTAGGAATGCCTGCGGAAGCAGATCGAATTGAGAAAGCAGTACAAAAAGTCTTAGCACAAGGCTTACGAACTGCTGATATTTATACCGAAGGTACTCAAAAAGTATCTACAGTACAAATGGGTGATGCAGTAGTTGCAGCGCTTTCATAAATCGAAATTAATCATTTATTAGATAGTTAATCATCATGGCAAATATAAATACACCATTGGTAGGTTTAGTTGGCTGGCGTGGCATGGTCGGTAGCGTTCTCATGGATAGAATGTTGGCCGAAAAAGATTTTGATTTAATCGAGCCAGTATTTTTTAGTACCAGTCAGGCAGGTGGCCAGGTTCCGCTGATCAATGGCAAAAAAGTGAGTAAGAGCGAAACCACTCTGAAAGATGCCAATGACATTCAGGCATTGTCACGCTGCGACATCATTCTGACTTGCCAAGGTGGCGACTACACCAATGACATCTTCCCTAAGCTACGCGCTGCAGGCTGGAATGGTCATTGGATTGACGCCGCTAGTGCTTTGCGTATGAAGGATGATGCTGTATTGGTTTTAGATCCTGTTAATCGTCCCGTGATTGATAAGGCTTTAGCTGCTGGCGGCAAGAATTGGATTGGCGCTAACTGCACCGTCAGCTTAATGATGATGGCGATGGGTGGTTTGGTGAAGGCTGATATGGTGGAGTGGATTAGCGCCATGACTTACCAAGCGGCATCTGGTGCTGGCGCACAGAATATGCGCGAGTTGCTTTTGCAAATGGGCGCTTTGCGTGACAGCGTTGCTACTGAATTGGCGGATCCTTCATCCTGGATTTTGGATATTGATCGCAAGGTTACTGAAACATTGCGTTCCCCAGATTTTCCGAAGAAAAATTTCCGTAACACTGCATTGGCTGGTAGCTTAATTCCATGGATTGATGTGCCGGTTGAGAATGGTCAAACTAAAGAAGAGTGGAAGGGTGGCTCTGAGTTCAATAAGATTCTAGGTCGTCCGGCTTTCCGCACGCCAGGCAGTATTCCGATTGATGGATTGTGTGTTCGTGTTGGTGCGATGCGTTGTCACTCACAAGGTCTTACTGTCAAGTTGAAGAAAGACATTCCGCTGAAAGAAATTGAAACTATTTTGGCTAACGATAACCAGTGGGTCAAAGTAGTTCCAAATGATCGTGAGACTACTGAGCGTGATTTATCCCCAGCAGCAGTCAGTGGTACTTTGACTGTTCCAATTGGTCGCCTGCATAAAATGGCGATGGGACCAGAGTACTTGGCTGCCTTTACTGTGGGTGATCAGCTCTTATGGGGTGCTGCAGAGCCATTACGCCGCATGCTCAGAATTTTGCTCGAAAAATAATGTTTAGAAATTACCAGCGCAGCTTAGTAAAAGCACTTTGCTTTGTTTGTCTGAGCTGGTCTTGCGCAGCCTGGGCAATCACTTTAGGTTCGCCTCAGTTGTATTCTCAACCTGGAGAGCCTCTCCGGGTTGAGATTCCGATTAGGGCTAGTGCAGATGAGCAGAGCGCCTTATCAAGTCTCAAGGCAAGCACTTTGCCTAAGACTTCATATGAGCGCCTTGGAATCTCTCCCAAGGTTTTAGATCTCAATACACAGGTTTCGGTTTACCGTAATCATCAAGAGCAACTGATGGTTTTGGTAGAGACAGTAAATGCTGTACCAGTATCAGACGATCCATTTGTAGATGTGTTAGTAAATCTCAATTGGTCTAGCGGTAGCATCACCAAAACATTCACACTACTCTTAGGCGATGTTCAAAAGGTTCTTGTAAAGCCTGGCCAAACTCTCTCGGAGATAGCGGCGATGATGGCGCCACAGCTAGATGGTGCTACCTTAGACCAAACCATGATGGCTTTGTATAAGGCCAATCCAGATGCTTTTGCTAGCGGCAGTATTAACCGTCTAGCAGCTGGTGCCGAGTTAAACAAGCCTAGCCAAGCACTTCTGCGCTCAATCAGTCCAGCAGAAGCCAATCAACTTGTAGCTGAGGCCAATGCCGATTGGCAGGCGAGTCAGACCGCTGGTGGATCGCAAGATCAATCTAAATCTAGCAATGCTAAGACTGCAGAAGTCTCCCCTAAAGACCGTCTAAAAATTGGTTCTAGTGCTGATGGCAATGACCAAGAGCGCCGCTATACAGAAGAGCTGGTTGCTCAAGAGAAGCAATTGGAACAAGCTAAGGCTCGCGTAGCAGAACTAGAAAAGAATGTTGCAGATCTGCAGCAACTCCTAGAGAAGTCAAAAGAGAAAAAATCAGTTGAGGATAATTTTGGTTTGGGTGGGTCTGCGCCGGCTATTGTGGCGCTGACTTTAATTGCATTAACTGGGTTATTGCTATGGGGCTTCGCTCGTAATGCTCGCCGTTCTGAGCTCACCAGTTTTCAGGATCCAGAATCTTTAACTGGTCACGCACCTCAAAAACCAAGTCCAGGCAATTTCGAAATGCCTGAGCGTGCCAAAGCGCTATTTGCTGGTATTGATTTAGATCTTTCTAAGTCGCCAGCAGACGTAGCCAAAGTGGCACCTGCGCCAATTCCGAATCCTTTGGCAGATACGCTGCGTGTCAAATTAAATCTGGCTCGCGCTTACATCACCATCGAAGATTTTGCTTCTGCCAAGAAGTCTTTGGAAGAAGTATTGCGAGTGAGTAATTCAGTAGACCCGACCATTACGATCGAGGCTCAGGGTTTATTGGCTGAGATCTTGCACCGCAATGCCTAGGGCGATGAGGGTCTCGTAATGCGTATAGCCCTTGGCTTGCAATATGATGGCAGCCCATACTCTGGTTGGCAAACACAAGTAAATCAACATTCGGTGCAAGATGAGCTGGAGAGTGCAATTTCAGCCTTTGTTGGCGATGCCTGCAAAGACTCTCCAATTAAAACGATTACTGCTGGTAGAACCGATGCTGGTGTTCATGCCTTAGGGCAGGTTATTCATTTTGATACCCATGTTGAGCGAGAAGATTTTTCGTGGGTGAGGGGTGTTAATTCATTTTTGCCGTCCTCGATTGTGGTCAATTGGGCTAAAGATGTTCCGGAAGAATTTAGTGCGCGTTTCTCCGCATTTGAACGTACTTATATTTATGCGCTTCATGCAGGGCCTTGTCGATCACCGATGGTCCATAGCCGCGCGGGTTATCTCTTGCTGCCACCAAATAAGCGCTTAGACATTGAGGGTATGAAAAAATCAGCCCAGTGTTTAATTGGCGAACAAGACTTTAGTTCTTTTAGATCATCTGAATGTCAGAGTAAGACACCGGTAAAGACTATGTACTCAATTGAAATTATTTCCCAAGAGCCATGGGTGTATTTCAAAATTCGCGGCAATGCTTTCTTGCACCATATGGTGCGTAATTTAGTGGGATGTTTTCTACAAATCGGGCAGGGTAGACAAAAACCAGAATGGATGGCTGAAGTTTTGGTAGCTAAAGATCGCAAAGTTGCGGCGCCCACATTTATGCCTGATGGTCTGTATTTGGCCAACATTACTTACCCAGAAGAATTTGGTATTCCAGCTCCCTGGCTAGAAAACTCCTGGTTGCCCTCTCAAATTACAAAGCCCTAAGGCCTTATCATTCATTTATGGGCTTATTGACATACTCAGCTGGGCGAACCAGAGTCAAAATTTGCGGTTTAAAGACCTCAGTAGACATTGATGCGGCCGTTGCTGCTGGGGTCGATGCGGTCGGATTTGTCTTTTATCCCCCCAGTGTGCGTGCGGTTACCCCAAATGTGGCTGCACAGCTTATTTCTAGGCTTCCAGCAGGGGTAGACGCGGTGGGATTGGTCGTAAACGCTACGGATGAGGAGTTTGCTGCTATCAAGGCAGCCGCCCCAATCACTTTATGGCAGTTTCATGGGGATGAGACTCCAGAACGCTGTTTGGAGCTGGCAGACGGCCAACCTTGGATGAAAGCCGCCCGAGTGGGGCAGGACTTCGCATTTAGTGATTTTTCCCTACAATATAGGCAAGCAAACGCTTTTCTGCTGGATGCCCTCGTCGAGGGTTATGGTGGCGGAGGCGTTCCTTTTGATTGGCAAGGAATTCCACAGACATGGGTAAGCGAAAACGCGCCTCGGGTCGTTTTGAGTGGTGGATTGAACACGCACAACGTGGGCGAGGCGATTGCTCGTCTGCATCCTTGCGCGGTTGACGTCTCTAGTGGCGTAGAAAGCAGCAGGGGTGTTAAAGATTCTGCGCTCATGGCTCAATTTATTAAAGCAGTGCGCGCAGCAGATGAGAAATCATCATCCCAATAATTTGCTGTAGATAAATCAAAAGAGGTAGCTATGTACGACAAGCCAGATGCACGAGGACACTTCGGTCCTTACGGCGGTGTGTTTGTTTCTGAGACATTGATGTTTGCATTAGATGAGCTCAAAGAGGCTTATGCAAAGTATCAAAACGATCCAGAATTTATTGAAGAGTTTCATTACGAACTCAAACACTTTGTCGGTAGACCATCCCCGGTTTATCACGCGAAGCGTTGGAGCGAAATGCTGGGTGGCGCACAGATTTACCTCAAGCGTGAAGATTTAAACCACACTGGCGCGCACAAGATTAATAACGTGATTGGCCAAGCTATGTTGGCTAAGCGCATGGGCAAGCCACGCATCATTGCTGAGACTGGAGCGGGTCAGCACGGCGTTGCTACAGCAACTATTTGTGCCCGCTTTGGCCTAGACTGCACGGTTTACCAAGGCTCTGTAGACGTAGCCCGTCAAGCACAAAACGTCTTTCGGATGAAATTGCTCGGTGCCAAAGTGGTTCCCGTAGAGTCAGGCACTAAGACATTAAAAGATGCGCTCAATGAAGCGATGCGCGATTGGGTTACCAATGTAGAAAATACTTTCTACATTATTGGTACTGTGGCTGGACCACATCCTTACCCAATGATGGTGCGTGATTTCCAGAGCGTGATCGGTGAAGAGTGCAAAGTACAAATGCCAGAGATGACTGGACGTCAACCTGATTACGTTTTGGCTTGTGTTGGCGGCGGCTCAAATGCGATGGGTATTTTCTATCCCTACATTGATTTCCCTGAAGTGAAACTCGTTGGTGTTGAAGCCGCAGGTCATGGACTTGGTAGTAGCTTACATTCAGCAGCACTCTGTGTTGGTAAGCCAGGCGTATTGCATGGCAATCGCACTTACTTATTGCAAGATGAAAATGGTCAGATTTCAGAAACCCATTCCGTATCAGCTGGTATGGACTATCCCGGAGTTGGCCCAGAGCATGCTTGGTTAAAAGACTCTGGTCGTGCTGACTACGTGGCTATTACGGATGAGGAAGCTTTGAAGGCATTCCATGACTGTTGCCAAATTGAAGGCATCATTCCTGCGTTGGAGTCTTCTCACGCCATTGCTTATGCCTGCAAGCTAGCAAAGACCTTGCCAAAAGATAAAACTATCTTGGTGAATCTGTCAGGTCGTGGCGATAAGGATATGCATACCGTTGCCCAAGCAACTGGTTCTGAAGGTTAAGAAAAACGATGTCAAAAATTACGGCGCTCTTTAAAGAGTTAAAAGCATCGGGCAAAAAAGGATTAATTCCATTTATTACTGCAGGCGATCCAGATCCAAAGCAAACGGTCGAGTTAATGCATGCATTGGTTCGTGGTGGCTCAAGTGTGATCGAGTTAGGCGTACCTTTCTCAGATCCAATGGCCGATGGTCCAGTCATTCAGAGATCATCAGAGCGAGCATTAACGCACGGCGTGACATTGCACGGCTGCCTTGAAATGGTCAAAGAGTTTCGTAAGAAAGATGCGGATACACCAGTTGTCTTAATGGGTTATGCAAATCCTGTCGAGCAAATGGGAGCAGAGCGTTTTGCAACCGAAGCAAAAGCTGCTGGTGTTGATGGCGTGCTGATAGTAGATTACCCGCCTGAAGAGTGTGTTGATTTTGCTGCACATATGCGTATTGCTGGTATTGATCCCATTTTCTTATTGGCGCCAACCTCATCACATGAGCGCATTAAAGAGGCTGCCAAAATTGCTTCTGGTTATATTTATTACGTTTCTATGCGGGGAGTTACAGGTGCTTCTCACCTCAATGCTCAAGATGTGGCCAGCATTATTCCTAAGATCCGCGAGGAGACCGATATTCCAATCGCCGTAGGCTTTGGGATTAGTGATGCTGCCAGCGCTAAGGCGGTATCCCAAAGCGCTGATGCTGTGGTGATTGGCAGCCGCATTATTCGCCTTTTGGAGGATGCACCCCCTGGGCAGGCAGTACAATCGTTGGAAACCTTCATTCGTGAGATTCGCGACGCATTGGATAGTTAAAACTAATGAGCTGGATAGATAAATTACTCCCACCCCAAATTCAACATACTGATCCTGCAAATCGCAAATCAGTACCTGAAGGACTGTGGGTTAAGTGCCCTAGTTGTGAAACAGTTCTCTACAGCACAGATATCGAAGCGAACCTTTCAGTATGTCCAAAATGCAGTCATCACATGCGCATTGGTGCGCGTCAGCGTTTAGACAGCTTGCTCGATCCAAAGGGCCGTTATGAAATCGGTGCAGACATCTACCCAACGGACCCACTGAAATTTAAAGATTCCAAAAAATATCCAGACCGTATCAAAGAGGCAAACGATGCCTCAGGTGAATCAGAAGCTTTAATTGTGATGGGCGGAAAGATTGAAGCTATTCCAGTAGTAGTCACCTGCTTTGAATTCCAATACATGGGCGGGTCGATGGGCTCTGTAGTTGGTGAGCGTTTTGCTCGTGGAGCTCAAGAAGCGATTGATAAGAAATGTGCCTTCATCTGTGTCACTGCTACCGGTGGTGCTCGTATGCAAGAGAGTTTGTTATCTTTATTTCAGATGGCAAAGACCAACTCAATGTTGACCCTGCTGTCTAAAAAAGGTTTGCCCTATATCAGCGTATTAACTGATCCGACTATGGGCGGCATCTCCGCTAGCTTCGCCTTCATGGGTGATGTGGTGATGGCTGAACCAAAAGCCTTGATTGGTTTTGCTGGTCCACGCGTCATTGAACAAACGGTTCGTGAAAAATTACCAGAAGGATTTCAGCGTTCTGAGTTCTTGATGCAAAAGGGTGGTATCGACATGATTGTTGACCGTCGCCAAATGCGTGGCGAGATTGCGCGATTATTGGCGCTCTTGCAAAAACTTCCAGAGCCTGCGATTGCGGGTGGCGCAGCCGTTTAAGCGCTTGAGCACAGCACATCAATCTCCGATTCTTTTTTCTAGCCTAGAGGCTTGGCTTAGTTACCTCGAAACAGCCCACCCGGTTGGTATCGATATGGGGCTTGAGCGTATTAATCGGGTTAAAGCCGCATTAGGTCTTCAGTTTGATTGCCCAGTAATTACCGTTGCTGGGACTAATGGCAAGGGCTCAACTTGCGCCTATCTCGAGAGTATTTTGTTGGCCTCTGGCTACCGAGTTGGCTGTCATACTTCACCACATTTACTGAAATTTAACGAGCGTGCTCGTGTAAATGGACAAGAGGTTAGCGATGACCTTTTGTTAGAGCATTTCACCGCCGTTGAAAATGCGCGCGTGAGTTTGGTAGATGCCCCAACGCTAACGTATTTTGAGTTCACCACTTTAGCCATCATGCATCTGTTCTCTAAAGCAAACTTAGATGCAGTAGTGCTAGAAGTTGGTATGGGTGGTCGCTTAGATGCTGTCAATATTGTGGATGCGGATTGTGCCATCGTGACTAGTATTGATATTGATCACGCAGATTTCTTAGGTGGAACCCGAGAGGCGATTGGTCGGGAGAAGGCTGGCATCTTTCGCCCCGGACATATTGCAGTGTGTGGTGATCCTGTCCCACCTCAGTCTTTAATTGACTATGCCGAAGAGCTTGGTTGTGATCTTTGGTTGCAGGGGCGGGACTATAACTTCCAAGGCGATAAACAGCAGTGGGGTTGGGCTGGTCGCAAGAAGCGTTTTAGCGGTCTTGGTTATCCCGCACTACGTGGCGCTAATCAAATTCTCAATGCTACGGCAGTGATTGCTGCTTTGATGGCACTTCATCAGCGCTTACCGGTGAGCGCTCAAGATATTCGTAATGGCTTTGCCTTGGTTGAGTTGCCCGGCCGCTTTCAGGTGTTACCAGGGCAGCCAACCGTAGTGCTAGATGTGGCTCATAACCCGCATGCGGCAGCTACCTTAGGTCAAGGCCTAGACAAAATGGGTTACCACCCATATACCTACGCCATCTTTGGAGCCATGGCGGATAAGGATATTGATGGGGTGATTAAGCCCTTGTTGGATATTGTGGATTTCTGGTTTTGTACGGATTTACCGACCCCAAGGGCAGCTAGCGCCTTGGCGCTCGCAAAGAGGCTTGAGGCCGCGGGCGTAAGGCCTCAAAACGGGGCTGATGGCGGTATTGAATGCTTCCCGGATCCTGCTGCAGCCTATCAAAAAGCCCTATCAAAAGCGGGTGAGGGTGATAGAATTGTGACCTTCGGATCCTTCTATACCGTTGCAGGCGTAATGACTTACCGAAACAACCAGGCCCATTGATCCATGATTCGTTTACCGAGCTTCTTTAAGCGAAAAACACAGGCTGATGACCTTGAATTAGGTTCAGTAGGGAGGCGCTCCGCTAAACGTGCTGCCCCCCGCAGTTTCCAGCGCGCTGCTGAAGCAGAAGAGCTCGCTCTCACAGAAGATCCAGAACAACAAAGAGCACGCCATCGATTGATTGGTGCTGCCGTTTTAGTCCTCATCGCGGTAGTTGGTTTGCCACGTATTTTGGACAATAAACCAAAATCTTCACCTAACGATATCGCTGTCAATATTGTCACCAGTCTGCCAATCCCAGGAACAGAAGCAAGGCCTGAAGAGAAGCCTAAAGCAGAAGCCTCGGCTGAGCCGGTAAAAGAAGCGCCCAAAGTAGTTGCTACTCCAGAGCCAAAACCAGAAGTAAAAGCTGAAGTTAAGCCACCACCTGCACCAAATAAAGCTGCTGGATTGGGATTGGCTGCTGGCGAAGAGGTCATTGCCGCCAAGCCTGCAAATACCAATTCTGAAAACGGCTCCACAAATGGTTCAGGAAAGTATGTCATTCAGATTGGCGCCTTTGCTTCGGAAGAGCGCGCCAAGGGCTGGATTGCAAAACTCAAAGATCAAAAGATTCCAAACTACGTCTTAAATAAGACCGGTACGGATGGTGTCAAACTCTATGTTTTACGGGCCGGCCCATATACCGATAAAGATGATGCAGAAGCAGCAGAAAAGAAGATTAAGGCGATGGGTCTGTCACCAAGACTTGTCGAGACTGGTAAGCAGTAATGGAATACTTATCCACCTTAAAACTAACATCGGTGGATTACTTCACCCTAGTTGTGCTCTTAGTATCTGCTTTGGTGGGTATCTCTCGCGGCCTCTTTAAAGAAGTGCTTGCACTAGCATCTTGGTTTGTGGCTGCATGGGTTGCTTATCACTATACAAATTATCTTTCTACAGAATGGCTCTCGACATTTCATCTAGATGAATTACTCAGTCTAGGTTTGAGTTTTTTGATTCTCTTCATACTGACGCTGATTATTTGTGGATTGTGCGGCGGGGTAGTGCAAAAAATTATCTTGTCAGCGGGATTGAGTTTGACAGACCGATTCTTGGGTTTAGTGTTTGGTTTGGCGCGCGGTGCTTTAGTTGTTGTGATCTTGGCAACTCTGGCTGCATTAACGCCAATTACGCAAAGTGTGGCCTGGAAAGATGCCATTACAAGACCTGCTATCGATATGGCAACCGGTTTAATCAAAGGTTGGCTGCCAGCTGACTGGGCTAAGCAATTGGGTGAGGCAATGCCCAAAGTAACACCTACCATTACTCCTAAATTAACAATAGGAATCTAGAGATATGTGCGGCGTCGTCGGAACTATTTCCCACTCACCAGTAAATCAACTTCTCTATGATGCTTTGTTGCTCCTGCAACACCGCGGACAAGATGCGGCTGGTATCGCAACCATGAACGGCAATTCGTTCACGATGCACAAGGCTAACGGTCTTGTACGTGACGTATTTAGAACGCGCAATATGCGTAGCTTGGTTGGCAACGCTGGCATTGGTCAGGTTCGTTATCCAACCGCTGGTTCAGCAAGTAGCGAAGAAGAGGCGCAACCTTTTTACGTCAGTGCACCATACGGAATTGTCTTGGCTCACAACGGTAACCTGACAAACGCACCAAGCCTGCGTGTTGAAATGGCTTACCGTGATCGCCGCCACATTAATACTAGCTCCGATACTGAGGTGCTACTAAACGTCCTAGCGGACGAGCTCCAAAAAGAAACTAATAGCGTTGCCTTGGATGAGGGTGCTATGTTTAATGCTGTGACTGGAGTGACAGGCCGTGTAAAAGGTTCTTATGCCGTGGTCTCTCTGATTGCCGGTTATGGTTTATTAGCCTTCCGTGATCCATTTGGGATTCGTCCTCTGTGTATCGGTCGCATTGATACACCGCAAGGTCCTGAATGGATGGTGACATCAGAGTCAGTAGCACTGGAAGGCTTGGGCTTTACTTTTGTCCGCGATGTCAATCCTGGTGAAGCAATCTATATCGATTTAGATGGCAACTTCTACTCTCGTCAATGTGTACCCAATGCCGTACTCACACCTTGCATCTTCGAATATGTCTACATGGCGCGTCCAGACTCTACGATCGATGGCGTAACGGTTTACAACGTACGCATGCGCATGGGTGACTACTTAGCTGAGAAGATTCGTAAAGAAACAAATGTCGATGAGATCGATGTCGTTATGCCAATTCCGGATTCAAGTCGTCCTGCAGCAATGCAAGTAGCTAAAAATTTAGGTGTTGATTATCGCGAAGGCTTCTTTAAGAACCGCTACATCGGCCGTACCTTTATCATGCCAGGCCAGGCTGTTCGCAAGAAATCAGTGCGCCAAAAGCTCAATGCAATGCGTATTGAATTTAAAGACAAAAAAGTATTGATTGTGGATGACTCTATCGTACGAGGCACCACCTCGTTTGAGATTGTACAAATGGCGCGCGAATCAGGCGCTAAGAAAGTCATCTTTGCATCAGCAGCACCTCCGGTACGTTTTCCAAACGTATACGGCATTGATATGCCAACGCGCAGTGAGTTGGTTGCTTATGGCCGAACCGATGAAGAAATTAACAAGATGATTGGTGCAGACCAATTAATCTATCAAAGCGTTGAGGATATGAAGCAGGCGGTGCGCGATATTAATCCTGCTATTCATCAATTTGAAGCATCTTGTTTTGATGGGCATTACGTTACTGGCGATATCACCGAGTCTTATTTGGATGCCTTAGAGGCCGCCAGAAATACCTCGGCTGCAAAAGCAGACCGTCAGCGCGATTCGAGCGACTTTGCCCGCTCCCAGCTTCATCTGCATTTAGCCACCGAAGACTAAAAAGCGACAAGAATTTGCCTTCAATGAGGCAATTCTTCAATTCGGTGTCAAAATAGCAGTATGAAAAGCAAAACCACACGCAAAAAACCAGATTTTTCTAAGCTGGCACTCGAGACCTTAGCGGTCCGTGCTGGTACTCGTCGCACAGCTGAATATCAAGAGCATTCAGAGGCGATGTTTTTGACTTCAAGTTTTTGTTTTGATAGCGCCGAATTAGCTGCTGATGGTTTTGCTCATGCAGACCAAGGCTTTATCTATTCGCGCTTTACTAATCCAACGGTCAGCATGTTCCAAGATCGCTTGGCTGCTTTAGAAGGTGGCGAAGCCTGTATTGCAACCGCCTCAGGTATGTCAGCTATTTTGACAATGGCAATGGCCCACTTACAAGCAGGTGATCATGTGGTTTGCTCACGCTCTGTGTTTGGTGCGACTGTTCAGCTGTTCACCAATATCTTGGGTCGCTTTGGTATTACAACGACTTATGTTGACTTGGCCGATACCAAGTCGTGGCAGGCTGCTGTTCAGCCAAATACCAAACTGTTTTATTTGGAGACGCCATCTAATCCATTGACTGAGATTGCCGATATCAAAGCAATTTCGAAGATTGCCCAGAAAGCGAAAGCTTTGTTTGCAGTAGATAACTGTTTCTGCACGCCAGCTCTACAAAAGCCTTTGGCTTTGGGTGCTGATGTCGTGATTCATTCGGCGACTAAGTATTTAGATGGCCAGGGGAGAGTGGTTGGTGGTGCCATTGTGGGTAGTAAAGAATTCATCATGGGCAAAGTATTCCCATACGTGCGCACTGCAGGCCCAACCCTCTCTGCCTTTAATGCTTGGGTATTCCTCAAAGGTTTAGAGACTTTAGAGCTTCGTATGAAGCAACAAAGTCAGAATGCGCTGGCTCTCGCCCAGTGGCTAGAGAAGCAGGCTGGAGTTGAGCGTGTTTATCACCCGGGCCTGACATCCCATCCTCAGCATGCTTTGGCAAAGCGTCAGCAAAAAGCAGGTGGTGCAATTGTGTCTTTCACGCTGAAGGGTGGCAAGAAGTCAGCCTTTAAGCTGATTAACCAAACCAAGCTGTGCTCAATCACCGCAAACTTGGGTGATACACGTACGACCATTACTCATCCAGCAACGACTACCCATTGTCGGGTAACGCCTGAAGCCCGAAAAGCAGCCGGCATTACGGATGGTCTGGTGCGCATTGCAGTTGGCCTTGAAAATATCAACGACCTCAAGAGTGATCTCGTTGGCGGACTCAAAAAATAATCAAGTCCACCAAAGCAGACCTATGGGCTTTACTGATGCAACCCAGTTCTGGAATGAGCGTTTTAATAAAGCAGAATTCATCTTTGGCAAAGAGCCAAATGAATATCTTGTTGAGCAAACTCAAAAATACTTAAAGCCAGGCAGCAAAGTACTTTGTATTGCTGATGGCGAAGGGCGCAACGGTGTGTGGTTGGCCAAGCAAGGGATGCAAGTTGTTGGGTTTGATGCATCTGATGTGGCCCTAGCTAAAGCTAAGCAGTTTGCTCAAGATCATCACGTAGAAATCGAATATTCATTCTCAGATACTGATAGTTTTGATTGGCAAGAGAACGCATACGACGCTGTTATTGGAATTTTTATCCAGTTTGCTGATCCGGCAATGCGAGAGCGTATCTTTCAGAAAACCCATAAGGCATTGAAGTCCGGCGGTATCTTCATATTGCAAGGCTACACACCTAAGCAGCTAGAGTACAAAACAGGTGGGCCATCCTTAATTGAGCACCTCTATACGGAAGAACTCATTAGGAGTCTTGCAAAAGAATTCCAGATACTAGATTTGTGTTGCTATGAAAAAGAGCTGAATGAGGGTGCAAGACATGCTGGTATGTCTGCCTTATTAGGTCTGGTGGCTAAGAAGTAAAGCGACGTGGATCGTTTATGGGGCGAAGCGGCATGATGTGTATCTTGCTGCCATCCATTTCCACATGAGTGTTTTTGCCTACCTCTAATTCCAGTCTTTTGACTTCGGCTGCAGAGGCTTCCCAGCTAATTTTATGGCCACCATCATTTGTAAGTAGTTGAACGACTGCAATTTGACCTAAGGTACTGATTTGCTGAACCGTTGCTTGAATGCTGCCAGCCACTTGACTGAGGTACAGAGTTAATCCATCGGCGGGCACCACCCAGGCAACCGGAGTACCCGGTGGAATTTTGCCCTTATCAAGTACTTCAAACACATGACTGCTGTTATTCCAGCTCAACTTCCCAGATTTAAAAACACCTTCAAACATATTGTTGATACCAACAAGCTCTGCAACTCTAGAGTTTCTCGGTTTCTGAAAGAGAACCTGTGGGGCTGCAGTTTGCAAGCCAATGCCTTGGTCTATAACGGTAATGTGATCAGCTAATAGGTCGGCTTCGCGTAAATCATGAGTCACCAGCAGAATGGGAATATTGAGATCCTTACGCAGCTCTGCCAGAATTTTGTAAAGACTTTGACGTGTAGGCGCATCAATGGCTGAAAATGGCTCATCAAGCAGCAAAGCATTGGGCTTCTTTACAAGAGCCCTGGCTAGTGCGACGCGTTGCTGTTGCCCACCCGAAAGTTGATGGGGCATACGCTGTGCAAGCTCTGCAATTCCCATGTGACTTAACCAATCTATTGCGATGGTTTGGCGCATTGCAAATTCATGTCCAGAGTTTTGTAGGGGAATGCAGATATTTTCAAGAGCAGTTAAATGCGGAAAGAGTGCATATTGCTGAAATAAGAATCCACAAGAGCGTTCTGCCGGCGAGAGTGATGTTGTGATGCCTTTTAAGTCATCGGCTTCAAACCAAGTTTGATTGCCACACTCAATTTTTCCAAGGCTAGCATTGCTCAGGCCAGCAATAGTGCGTAAAACGGATGTTTTTCCACTTCCGGATGGACCCACCAGGGCGTGCAACTGTCCTGGAGCACATTCAATATTAATTTGCAGGGGATTTGGCAGTGTCTGTGTGACCTTAATCTTTAACATTAGGCTCTCCGGCCTTTCCTGTGGGATGGATTTTGACCAAAGACCCCATAGGACACTGCAATTGCTATTAAGGATATGCCGAGCAGTAATAAAGCAAGCGCTCCAGCTCCAGCAGTATCAAAACTTTGTACCTTGTCATAAATAGCAATCGATACTGTTTTGGTTTCTCCTGGTATTGCACCACCCACCATGAGAACTACTCCGAATTCACCTAAGGTATGGGCAAAGGTCAGCACTGCTGCGCTAGTAATGCCACGCCAGGCTAATGGCAATTCAATTAAACGAAAGATCTGCCAATTTGATAGCCCACTCACTTGAGCAGCTTCAATAATTTCTGGATTGATTGCTTCAAAAGCCCGTTGTATTGGCTGTATGGCAAACGGCAAATTGACGATGAGGGAGGCAATCAGAATGCCTGTGAATGAAAATACTAGCGGAACGCCCAAAAAGCTTTTGCCGCCCAAGCCAACGAGAAGGTAATAGCCCAAAACCGTAGGGGGCAGAACGAGGGGTAGTGCTAAGCCAGCCTCTATCCAGGATTTACCTTTACCCGCTTTTTGCAGGGAGTGGGCTACCCAGACCCCAAAGGGCAGGATGAGGACAAGGGTCCACAAAGCAAGCTTTAATGAGAGAAGAATGGCATCCATATCCATGATTTGATTGTATCTGCTGATGTCCCTAGGGTATCTCTCTATATGAAACGATCTTGAATATAGGTTAAATATGCATTTATACGCATGTATTCATATAAAGAGGTCATATGAAAGCCAAAGTTCAAAAAGCAACGAAAAACTTATCTCCCAAGCAGATGGAGAAAGTCTTTTCGCATGTGGCAGCTTATTTCAATGTTTTCTCTGAGCCAGCTCGTCTGCGCATCATGTATGCCGTATGCTCCGGTGAAAAGTCAGTATCAGAGGTGGTGGAGATGTGCGGTACGAGCCAAGCAAACGTATCTAGACATCTTTTAGCGCTACATCAGGCCGGCATTTTGCTAAGACGTAAAGAGGGTGTCACCGTTTATTACTCGATTGCTGATAACGCAACAGTAGAGATGTGTCAGACAGTCTGCGCGAAGATTGCTGAAAGCATTCATTAATTACAAAGTCTTTATTCTTGAGTAGAGGTCAAATGACGAAGAAGCAAATTGAATTGAGCGCACAGGATATCTCGGCGGTTGAGAAACCTGCTAATGGAGTTCGCCTCGTTAAAGCGCCAGAGCACTTTATCTCTCAAGGGTTAATTGCTGACATTAACGCCAATGGTCTTGATGAGACGCGCCGCGGCTTTTTACGTAAGGGATTCTTTTCTGCCTTAGGCGGTGCTGCAGCTGGCTTGGCAGCCCCCATGGCATTTGCTGCCGGTGAGGGTGACCCAGCAATTTTGGAAAAGCAGGAGTGGCAAACAACCCTTGGTAAGAATGTCGCTACGATGCCTTATGGTGTTCCATCAATCTATGAGGCCAATTTAATTCGCCGTGAATCACCCGGCCTGACGCGTGTATCAGCTGCATCAGTTGCATTTACCCCTCTACAAGGACTATTTGGAACCATTACTCCAAATGGTTTACATTTCGAGCGCCATCACCAAGGTTGGTACAACCTGAATCCAGAAACCCATCGTTTGATGGTGAATGGTTTAGTAAAAAATGCTCGCGTTTTTACGATGAGCGACCTCATGAGACTGCCATCGGTCTCACGCACACACTTTATTGAGTGTGGTGCCAATACCGGTTTAGAGTGGGGCAACGTAGCCGTACCAACAGTCCAATATACCCACGGCATGCTTTCTTGCTGTGAATTTACTGGCGTCCCCCTTAAAGTCCTGCTTCAAGAATGTGGCGCTGATCTGAAAAAAGGAAAGTTTCTACTGGCTGAAGGTGGCGATGGCTCAGGCATGATTCGAACGATTAATCTTGAAGCTTGTCTGGAGGATACGATTGTTGCTTGGGGTATGAATGGCGAGATGCTTCGTCCAGAAAACGGCTTTCCATTACGTCTAGTTGTTCCGGGAGTCCAAGGCGTGAGCTGGGTGAAGTGGTTGCGTCGTTTAGAAGTGGGTGATATGCCTTGGAATACTAAAGATGAGGCTGTTCACTACATTGAATTAATGCCAAATGGCATGCATCGTCAATATGCATCTATACAAGAATGTAAATCTGTTATCACTACGCCTTCAGGCGGCCAGCAATTGCTAGATAAGGGCTTCTATAACGTGAGCGGTATGGCTTGGTCTGGTCGCGGCAAGATTAAACGCGTTGATGTTTCGTTTGATGGCGGCAATAACTGGCGAACAGCGCGCTTAGAGACCCCAGTTCTCACAAAGTCTATTACTCGTTTCAACATTGATTGGGTATGGGATGGATCGCCGGCAATATTGCAGTCTAGGGCAATTGATGACACTGGCTATATTCAGCCATCTATCAAGGTACTGCGTGATGCTCGTGGCAATCGCTCGATTTATCACAACAATGCGATTCAGTCTTGGAAATTGGATTCAAACGGTGAGGTGAGCAATGTACAGGTTGGATAAATTATTTGCTCGCTTAGCGCTTGTCGTTTTAGCAGTACTCTGTACGCAGTTAGCTTATGCACAAAGTACTCAGGGATCTACGAAGTTTCCTGGCATTGGGCGCAATGCAACGCCCGCCGAGGTGATAGCTTGGGATATTGACGTGCGACCAGACTTCAAAGGATTGCCAAAGGGATCTGGCTCCGTTGCGCAAGGTCAGGTGATTTGGGAATCTAAATGCGCCAGTTGTCACGGTGTTTTTGGTGAGTCCAATGAAATCTTCACCCCGATTGCCGGCGGCACAACGGTTGATGATGTCAAGACGGGAAGGGTTGCTTCTTTGGCTGATCGTAAGCAGCCTCAGCGCACTACCTTGATGAAGGTTCCCACTGTTTCAACATTATGGGACTACATTTATCGCGCAATGCCTTGGAATGCCCCAAGATCATTAACGCCAGACGATACCTATGCTCTGGTGGCATTTATCCTGAGCTTGGGCGAAATCGTTCCAGATGATTTTGTTTTGAGCAATACCAATATTGCAGAAGTGCAAAAGAAGATGCCTAATCGTAACGGCATGACTCGAAACCACGGTTTTTGGAGTATCAATGGCAAGCCGGATGTTAATGGCTCCGCTTGTATGAACAATTGCGTTAAGTTTGTACAAATTGGATCTGAGTTACCTGATTTTGCAAGAAATGCCCACGGGAATATTGCAGAGCAAAATCGCCTCTATGGCCCTTATCGTGGATCGGATTCAACTAAGCCACCAATAGCAAAGTTGCCTGGCTCATCGGGTGAGGGTTTGGCGCATGCTGCTGATACTCATGCGCCCACAACTAAGGGCCCTGCAGCATTATTTAAGAATGAGAACTGCTCAGCATGTCATGCGCCCAATGCCAAGTTAGTAGGCCCATCTATTGCTGATGTTGCGGCTAAATACAAAGGTCAAAGCGGCGCTCAAGACAAGCTCATGACCAAGGTTAAAAATGGTGGTTCAGGGGTATGGGGGGCCATTCCAATGCCGCCACAGGCCCAGCTATCGGAAGAGGACAGGGCAACCCTGGTGCGCTGGATGCTCACTGGACAGTAGATTTACAGAAGGTTTTTTGAAATACCACTATATTTGATACTAAGAGTACATTATTAAAGGAGTTTTTATGAATCAGCAGCGACGCAGTTTATTGAAATATTCAGCCGTTTTCGGCTTGATGGCTTCTGCGGGTCTTATTAGCGTAGCCCAAGCACAAGAATGGAATAAAGCCGCTTTTGAAGGTAAGAGCCTTGATGACGTATTCAAAGTCTTGGGTGCTGGTAGCCCGGAGAAGTCAGGTGCCGTTACTTTGAATGCCCCAGATATTGCAGAGAATGGCGCAGTTGTTCCGGTTGGAATTACAACCACTCTTAAAGCAGAGCAAATGGCCATCTTGGTTGAGAAAAATCCAAGCGCACTAGCTGCTCAATTCTTTATTCCTGCCGGTACAGAGCCGTTTGTTACTACACGTATCAAGATGGGTCAGACCTCCAACGTATATGCCCTGGTTAAAGCTGATGGCAAGTGGAGCATGGCAGTGAAAGAAGTGAAGGTTACCCTAGGTGGTTGCGGCGGTTAATCCCCCGACTTATCTGAATACCATTAATTAATTACTAGATTACAAGAGGAAAACATGGCTGATCCAATGCGCGTTAGAGCTGCTGAGAACGGTGGAATTGTGGATGTAAAGATTTTGATGAAGCATGATATGGAATCTGGTCAGCGTAAAGACGCTGCCGGCAAAACCATTCCTGCATGGTTCATCAGCACAATTAATGTCAAAGCCAATGGCAAAGATGTATTGAATGGTCAATTTGGTCCAGCAGTTTCTAAGGATCCATTTTTGAACTTCAAATACAAGGGCGCTAAAGGTGACAAGATTGTTGTGAGCTGGGTAGACAGCAAGGGTGATAAACGCACTGACGAAGCAACCGCTTCCTGATGCCAACATCTTCACCGTCTCAATAGTTCTGAAAGGGTAACAAATGCAGCGTAAATATACCTTGGGCCTAGCCTCAGGATTACTGGCAGCGATGTTGTCAGTTTCTTCATTGTCGTATGCGCAAAAGAGCGCAGCTGACGATATTGCTAAATACCGCGAGATGATTGCGGATGGAAACCCTTCAGAGCTTTATGAGGCTGCTGGTGAAGAGCTTTGGAAAAAACCAGCCGGCCCTAAAAATGCCACTCTAGAGAAGTGTGATTTAGGTCTTGGGCCTGGGGTCGTGAAGGGCGCAGCAGCTCAGTTGCCGCGCTACTTTAAAGACACCAACAAGGTGCAAGATCTCGAGTCACGTTTGATGACCTGCATGCAGACATTACAGGGTCGTGATCCTCAAGAAATGATTGATGCTCCTTTTCAAAAGGGGCCCAAGAAAGACATGGAGGCGATTGTTGCTTACGTAGTCACACTATCTAAGGGTGACAAGATTAAGGTGAGTACAAATCATCCAAAAGAAAAAGAAATGTATGAGCTTGGTAAGCGCGCATTTTATTTCCAAGGTGGCCCGATGGATTTCTCCTGCGCTTCATGCCATGCTGAAAATGGCAAGCGGATTCGCTTACAAGATCTACCAAATCTGGTAGAGCAAAAAGGCGCAGCCTTAGGCTGGGGATACTGGCCAGCGTATCGCGTTTCTAGTGGTCAGTTCTGGACAATGCAACAGCGTTTGAATGATTGCTATCGTCAACAGCGTTTCCCATTCCCAATATATGGCTCAGATGTAACGATTGCTTTGTCTATGTATATGGCCAAGACTGCCAATGGCGGAACAGTTGAAACGCCTGGATTAAAGCGCTAAGAGATAAGAGACGAACATTATGAAAACTACACACATCAAAAAGCTCTTAACTATTGCTGGATTTATTGTTGCTTCAAGCTTGCTGCAAAACGTAGCAGTAGCTCAACAAAAGAACGATCCAAAGTTTAATAAGATGATGACCGATAGCTTTAGGGCTGAGGGCATTGCCGGCTTAGATCGTATCAATCAGGATGCAACCCAAAAGTTTTGCTCTGATCAAGTGTTTGCTAGTAGCAAGCAAGGTGAAAAGATGCGCGATAAGATTCAGAAAATCAATATGGATTCCATCAAGCAGCCTTCAGATGGAAAATATATTGGCGATTGGAAGAAGGGTGAAGCCATTGCTCAAAGTGGCCGCGGTGCCACGTGGACAGACAAGGCTGACACTGTCGTTGGTGGAGGTTGCTATAACTGTCACCAGATTGATGCAAAAGAAATCTCCTATGGAAACATCGGTCCTTCATTGACTGGTTACGGAAAATTACGTGGCTATTCACAAGAAGTGCTTACCTATACTTGGAATCGCATTAATAACTCCAAGGCTTATAACGCTTGCAGCAATATGCCAAGATTTGCGCACTTCAAACTCTTAAATGAACAGCAGATTCAGGATGTCATGGCCTTATTGCTTGATCCTGCCTCTCCAGTGAATCAGTAAGTAGAGATACAAAATATAAAAAACAGGCCGACAGGCCTGTTTTCTTAAGGGGGAATCTTATGTCTTTAAGTCGTCGCGATTTTTTGCAGGCCTTGGCTATTGCATCTGCAGGCGGAATGAGTTTGCAGTCAAACTTTGCTAATGCGCAAAGTACTGCCCAAAAATTTTATGACCTACCAAAGTTCGGTAACGTCCATTTCTTGCATTTCACAGATTGTCACGCTCAGTTGCTACCAATTTACTTCCGAGAGCCTAATGTCAATCTTGGCATTGGCGCTCAAGAGGGTAAAACTCCGCACTTAGTTGGCGAATATTTCTTAAAAGCAAACGGCATTAAACCGGGTACTCGTGATGCACACGCATTTACCTATTTAGATTATGTGGCAGCGGCGCAGAACTACGGCAAGATGGGTGGCTTTGCTCATATGGCAACCTTGATTAAGCAAATGAAGGCGAATCGTCCTGGAGCCTTGTTGCTTGATGGCGGTGATACCTGGCAGGGCTCAGGTACTGCGCTTTGGACCAACGGTCAAGATATGGTTGATGCCGCACTTGCTCTTGGCGTTGATGTGATGACACCTCACTGGGAGATGACTCTAGGCGAGAAGCGCGTGATGGAAATTGTCAATGGCGATTTCAAGGGCAAAGTCTCTTTCATTGCGCAAAATATTAAGACAGCAGACTTTGGTGACATGGTATTTAATCCCTATGTCATGAAAGTCCAGAACGGTATCCAAGTGGCCATCATTGGCCAGGCCTTTCCGTACACACCGATTGCGAATCCACGCTATTTCACTCCTGACTGGACTTTTGGTATTCAGGAAGAGAATATGCAAAAGACCATTGATGAAGTGAGAGCAGAGGGCGCAAAGGTTGTTGTACTGTTATCCCACAATGGTATGGACGTAGATTTAAAGATGGCGTCCCGCGTTCGTGGCTTAGATGCAATTCTGGGTGGTCATACCCATGATGGTGTTCCTATTCCGGTGAAGGTGAAGAATGCTGGTGGAGTCACCCTGGTTACTAACGCTGGATCGAATAGCAAGTTCTTGGGCGTCCTGGATTTTGATGTGAAAGGCGGCAAACCGGTTGATTTCCGTTATAAGCTTTTCCCAATCTTCTCCAATCTGATTCCGGCTGATCCAACAATGAATAAATTGATCACTAAGATCAGAGCTCCGTATGAAGCTAAGCTTAATGAAAAGCTAGCCACTACTGAAGGTCTCTTGTATCGCCGTGGAAACTTCAATGGTAGCTTTGATCAGCTCATTCTTGATGGTTTGATGGCGCAGAAAAATGCAGAGATTGCTTTCTCGCCCGGCTTCCGCTGGGGTACTAGCCTCTTGCCAGGCCAAGCAATTACCCGTGAGAACCTCTTAGATCAAACTGCGATTACTTATCCATACACCACTGTCACAAATATGACTGGCGAGACGATTAAAACAATCCTGGAAGACGTTGCAGATAATTTATTTAATCCTGACCCTTACTATCAGCAAGGTGGTGACATGGTGCGTGTGGGCGGTATGCAATACGCTATTGATCCAGCACAAACTGCTGGTAAGCGGATTACCGATATGCGCTTAAATGGCAAACCTATTGAGGCTAGTAAGTCATACAAGGTTGCAGGCTGGGCGCCAGTGAGCGAGGATGCTAAGAATGCTGGTGGCGAGGCAATCTGGGATGTGATGGAAAGGCACCTAAGAGATGTCAAGGTTGTAAAAGCTGTCAAACTGAATGAGCCAATCATTAAAGGTGTTAGTAATAATCCTGGCATGGCTTCAATTTAATTAATTCGCAAAGGCTTTAGTCATGAAAAAAATTATCCAGCTTATTTTTGTAACAATCTTCGCTATTGGTTTTGCATCTCATGTCAGTGCCCAATCTACAGGCTCCACGAAAGTGGTTTATCACATCGATGATGCCGAAACTCAAGGCTTAAAAGGTTTGCGTAATATTCGCAACCACCTTGATGTCTCGCCACAAACCACCATCATTGTTGTTACCCACGCAAATGGTGTAGATCTGCTGATGGAGGGTGGCAAAGATAAAAAGAATAATGTGGAATATGCACCGTTAGTAGGGGCACTTAAATCCCGTGGTGTGAAGTTTGAGGTCTGTGAAATTACTCTTAAAAATCGTAATCTCAAGAAAGATCAATTCACAATGGATGCAGATTTCACGCCATCAGGCGTGGTACGTGTTGCAGACCTGCAATACAAAGATAGATTTGCGTACATTAAGCCTTAACTCATATTCAAATGAATATTTACAGGATTAGCATTGCTTATCTGAAGTACTCAATAGGGATCCTAATGGGATCCTTTATCTTTTTTACTGGCGCTCAAGGGCAAATTACTAAGCCTGTCGACACAATTCAATTAAAGCCTATTCAGGTCGCACCTCATACCTATTTTGTGCAGGGCTACCCAGAAATGGGGAATAGTACTAATCAAAACTTTATTTCAAATGCTGGATTTGTGGTGACTCCTAAAGGCGTCGTCGTAGTGGATGCCTTAGGCTCGCCTATTCTTGCGCAAAAATTGATTGCTGAAATTAAAAAGATCACCAATCAAAAAGTAGTTGCTCTGATTGTGAGTCACTATCATGCTGATCACGTTTACGGCCTGCAAGAATTTAAAAAGATCGGTACCAAGATTTATGCACAAGGTGAGGGTAGAAACTATCTTTCTTCAGAGACGGCAAAGCAACGTTTAATCACCTCAAGAATTGATTTTTCTCCCTGGGTAAACGCCGATACAAGGCTGGTTTCAGCGGATGTTTGGATTGATCAAAAAACAAAACTCTCCATTGGGGGAGTAGATTTTTTTGTGAGCCGCGTTGGGCCTGCCCACGCCCCGGAAGATTTAATGGTGTACGTACCATCAGAAAAAGTACTCTTTGCTGGAGACCTTGTATTTCGGGGTCGAATTCCATTCGTCGGCAATGCTGATAGCAAGGGTTGGCTCATTGCTTTAGATGAGATTGAAAAACTCAATCCCAATATCGTGATTCCAGGGCATGGTAATTACTCGGTGAAGCCCGCCGAAGACATTATTTTCACTAGAAACTACCTTAAATATTTACGGGATTCCATGTCTGCAGCGGCCATCAATATGGATCCTTTTGAGGATGCCTATAAGCAAGCAGATTGGTCTGAATACGAAGGAATGCCACTATTTAGAGCGGCCAACCGGATGAATGCCTATAACGTCTACCTTTCAATTCAGGCTGAGTAGGGCAATTTTGCTCATTGGGCCTTAAAATAGAAGATTAATGCTAAATCCTTGATTTGTAATGAAAATGCTTCTTATTCGATTCCTTACGGCAATAACATTCAGCGCGCTTCTAAGTACGCCAGCTTTTGCTGCACCGGATTTGGCCAATGGCAAGGCTATTGATCAGCAAAAATGCTATGCCTGTCATGCCAAAAAAACAGGTTTTGGCAATGGCGACATGATCTATACCCGTAGCGATAGCAAAGTGAAGTCTGTAGCTAATTTAAAGAGGATGGTGGCTATGTGTAATACCGAACTTCGCTTAGACCTATTTCCTGAGGATGAGGCAGATGTTGTTGCTTATCTCAACAAGCAGTTTTATAAATTCAAACCTTAAATTTTCAAAATATAGTCGCTATGGATGTTGTTGATATCAATTCTTTAAGTAGGTCAGTGCTCTGGGCTACGTTTGCCATTACCTTTGTGCTTGGTGCAGTGATGCAGAAGACAGGTTTTTGTACTATGGGCGCTGTTTCTGATGCATTCATTATGTCTAGCTGGGATCGACTCAGGCAGTGGTTCTTGGCAATTGGTATTGCCATCGTTGGTTTTGCTTTGATGTCTTATCTTGGATTGATTGATCCGCTGAAAAGCTTTTATACCGGCAATCGGTTTTTATGGCTTTCCACTATTGTTGGCAGTATTTTGTTTGGCTTTGGCATGGTTTTGTCCTCTGGATGTGGCAGTAAAACCTTGGTACGGATTGGTGGCGGCAATTTAAAGTCGATCATTGTTTTTATGGTGCTCGGTCTAACTGCTTATATGACCATGCGTGGTTTTCTAGGTGTGATTCGCATCAATACACTTGATACCGTCTTTATCGCCTTCAATACCCCGCAAGATTTACCAAGTCTACTGAGTGGCCCTTTGGGAATGGCTCGCGCTAATCTGCATCTAGTTTTGGGCTTGATTATTGGTTTTGCATTTATTGCCTATGCCTTGGCTAATAAAGCGTTTTGGACGGCAGAGAATCTCATCGCCGGTATTGCTGTTGGTTTAGCGATCTGTGCTGTATGGTGGGTCTCAGGCAACCTGGGTTACGTAGCAGAGGATCCCAATACTTTGGAAGAGGTATTTTTGGTCACCAATTCTGGGCGTATGGAGAGCTTATCGTTTGTTGCTCCTTATGCTTATTCACTAGACTGGCTCATGATGTATAGCGATACATCCAAAGTACTCACGGTCGGAGTTGTTGCGGTTCTTGGAATGATTTTGGGTTCGGCATTGGTATCTGTTGCAACAAAATCTTTTCGCTGGGAGTCTTTCCGCAATACTGAAGATACCGCAAATCATTTAGTTGGCGCTACCTTGATGGGCTTTGGGGGCGTTACTGCTTTGGGGTGTACAGTAGGACAGGGCTTAAGTGGCATCTCTACCCTGGCTCTGGGCTCTTTACTGGCTCTTCCTGGATTTATATTTGGTGCTTATTTGGGATTGCGCTATTTGCAATTCCGCCTTGCCCCTAATCCTTGCAGTTAACGATCAATCGTTTGGATATTAATTAATGCAAATTGACTGGCTTTCCTTCACACCCATTCCATCTTTATTGGGCGGAATGATTCTAGGTGTTGCAGCAGCGCTCTATGTGCTCTTGCATGGCCGCATTTTAGGTATTAGTGGGATTATTTCTGGACTGCTGCATCCTAAATTAGAAGACTCTGCTTGGCGCTTAAGTTTGGTATTGGGTTTAGTTTCAGCTCCATTTTTGGCGGCATTATTTTTTGGTATTTTTCCAATCGTTGAGATTGATGCTGGTTGGTTGGCAATTGTGATTGCCGGTCTTTTAGTTGGCTTTGGTGCGCAATATGGCTCGGGTTGCACTAGCGGTCATGGCATCTGTGGTTTGTCTCGCTTATCACCACGTTCTTTGGTTGCAACCATATCTTTTATGGCCGCCGGTTTTATGATGGTTTTTGTAGTTCGTCATCTGATTGGAGGCTAAGTTGAAAAAACATTACGGCCTCTTCAGTCAATATGCCATTGGCGTGCTCTTTGGGTGGGGATTAATTATTTCTGGAATGAGTAATCCCCAAAAGATTTTGGGATTCCTAGATTTAGCCGGCAGCTGGGATCCTTCTCTGATGTTTGTGATGTTGGGCGCTGTCTTAGTGGGGCTTGCTGGTTTTTTTGTCGTGAGCAAGCGATCTGAGGCATTCTTCGGAGACGTTCTTCATATTCCAACCAGGCGCGATATCACCAAGCCTTTGATTATTGGTAGCCTCATCTTTGGAGCAGGTTGGGGTATTGCGGGCTTTTGTCCTGGACCGGCGCTGGTTGCTCTTGGCGCAGGTCATCTCAAAGCCCTGGTATTTGTGCTTGCTATGTTGGCTGGCATGGAGATCTGCGAACGCTTCTTTACAGCCCATAGAAACAAGCCCAAGCAGGCCTAAGGCCGCCTGATTTAAAATCAACCCCGTTACTACTTACTTTATGTAGAGGGTTTATGAGTCTTCCTATTACTTGCCACAACGATCAGTTCGGCACCCTTGGTCAAATTGATGCTAGCCATTTAGCTGAAATTGCACAGCAGGGCTATAAAAGCGTGATTAACAACCGCCCAGACGGTGAAGGTGGTCCGAATCAACCAAGCAATGCCTCTATTCAAGCCGAAGCTGAAAAGCTTGGTCTGAACTACGTTTATCTCCCAGTAGTTCCTGGTGCATTTACTCCTGCTGAAGTTCTGGAAATGGCACTTCTCTTAAAAACAATGCCGGGTCCCATTTTGGCATTCTGTCGTTCTGGAGCTCGCTCAACTAATCTGTACCATCTTGCATTGCAAGTTGCTTAAGACAAAAGTCTGATTGCATGCGCATTGTTATTCCTGAAGAGCGCAAGCTTGTTCATGAAATGATTGCACCGATTCGGTGGGGTGATATGGATGCCTATGGCCATGTGAATAACACCATTTACTTTCGGTATATGGAGCAAGCGCGCGTGGATTGGATTAGCTCCCTGGGATATAAGGTTGCTCCAGAGGGCGAATCAGTAATCATGATTAATGCCTTCTGTAATTTCTTTAAGCAGCTCACCTATCCAGGCGATATTATTCTCAAGACATTTGTTGGCGCCATTGGCAGAACTAGTATGGACGTATTTCATACCATGACATTAACGACTGAACCTGATATCTTGGCTGCTGAAGGTGGTAGCACCCTAGTGTGGGTAGATATGAACACAAACCAGTCTGTACCTTGGCCTGAGGATATATTGCAAAAGGTGCGTGCGTAAACGGAATGCAGCCAAGCAACCCTCACATCTTAAAGCTGGATCAATTTCTTTCTGAGTTGGATCAATTTGACCTCATCATTGATGTGAGATCGCCAGCGGAGTTTGCCTTAGACCACATTCCTAGAGCTGTGAATTTTCCGGTTCTCAACGATGAAGAGCGCGCCCAGATTGGTACGCTCTACAAGCAGGTTTCTCCATTTGCAGCCAAGAAGCTTGGCGCAGCTATAGTATCTAAAAATATTGCTTTGCATATTGAGCAAAACTTACTCGAATTGCCGCGTGAATGGCGTCCACTAATTTATTGCTGGCGTGGCGGTGAGCGCAGCGGGGCATTTACCCACATTCTGAATCGTATTGGTTGGAAGGCAATGCAGCTTGAAAGTGGTTATCAAGGTTTTAGACGTACCGTGATTGATGGTCTTGAGCTTGCTGCAAGCGCGTTTAGATTCCAGGTGATTTGTGGAATGACAGGTAGCGGCAAAACCAGGGCGCTTCAAGAGGCGCAACAGTATGGTGCGCAAATTTTAGATCTAGAGGCCTTAGCAATTCATCGTGGATCGGTACTGGGTAATGAGCCCAATATTGAACAACCTTCCCAAAAGGGGTTCGAGACTGTCCTTTGGAATGCGCTACGCAATCTGGATCCATCAAAGCCAGTCTTAGTAGAGTCAGAAAGTAAAAAGGTGGGCGGCGTTCATATACCCGATGCCTTAATGGAAAAAATTCGCAACGGTGCTTGTATTGAATTGCGTTCTAGCACACAAACAAGAGTGTCATGGTTGATTCGTGAATACCATCACTTCCTTACTGACACAGATAACTTTAAGAGAAAACTTGCTTTACTGACGGCTCACTATGGAAAAGCCCAGATCACCAAATGGAACGAAGCCATCGATGCAGGAAGCTTTCCGGAGTTAGTTGAGGAGTTGCTAGTAAAGCACTACGATCCTTCTTATCAATCATCGATCGTCAGAAATTTTCCTCAATACAAAATGGAAAATTTTGTGCAACTTGAAAATGATAGTGACGATGCCTTTGCTAAAGCGGCAAAGGCCATCGTTGCAAAGCTGAACTCTTAGCGAATCAGCTAAACGCCTGAATACCAGTCTGCGCGCGCCCTAAAATCAGGGCATGAATATCGTGGGTGCCTTCGTAGGTATTGACTACCTCTAAGTTCAGCATATGACGCACAACTCCATACTCATCTGAGATGCCATTACCACCATGCATGTCACGAGCTAAACGTGCAACATCTAGCGATTTACCGCAAGAGTTGCGTTTCATGATGGAGGTAATTTCTGGAGCGGCAATCCCTTCATCTTTCATGCGACCTAAGCGTAAGCAGCCTTGGAGAGCAAGAGTGATTTCAGTTTGCATATCAGCCAACTTCTTCTGAATCAATTGATTGGCGGCCAGAGGTCGATCAAACTGCTTGCGATCTAGGGTGTATTGGCGAGCAGCATGCCAGCACCATTCCGCAGCCCCAAGGGTGCCCCAAGAGATTCCATAGCGAGCAGAGTTGAGGCAGGTAAATGGACCTTTCAGGCCACTGACTTCAGGGAATTCGTTTTCGGTGGGAACAAAGACTTCATCCATTACGATTTCACCGGTAATGGAGGCGCGTAAACCCATCTTGCCGCTGATCTTGGGAGCGCTCAAGCCCTTCATCCCTTTTTCCAGAATGTAGCCGCGGATCACGCCCTCATCATTCTTTGCCCATACAACAAATACATCGGCAATAGGGGAGTTGGAGATCCACATCTTGGATCCCGTTAAAGAAAATCCACCAGGAACTTTTTTAGCTCGGGTGATCATTCCACCAGCATCGGATCCGTAGTTCGGCTCAGTTAAACCAAAGCAACCAATCCATTCTCCAGTAGCTAACTTCGGAAGATATTTTTGTTTTTGTGCTTCGCTACCAAATTCATTAATCGGCACCATCACCAATGAGGATTGCACGCTCATCATCGAACGATAACCAGAATCAACACGTTCAATCTCGCGAGCAATCAAACCATAAGAAACATAATTGAGGTTAGCGCCGCCGTATTGTTCTGGAATGGTGATACCTAGAAGGCCAAGCTCTCCCATTTCTCGAAAGATTGCAGGATCAGTCGTCTCGTTGCGGAAAGCATCATGAATGCGTGGCATGAGTCGGCCCTGAGCATACTCAGCAGCCGCATCACGGATCATGCGCTCCTCTTCGGTTAATTGCGTATCGAGGAGGAGGGGGTCCGCCCAATTAAAACTGGCTTTACTCATTACTTAGTCATCCTATTATTAAATTTCCTGCTTCCTGCGAATTTTCAGGAATGCAGATATTCTTGTTTCTATTATCCATTTTTCCAGGCTTATGGACTCACCTAGACGACACCATCGCTATTACAACCTCATTTTGGCGGCCTTTGTGGTGGTCTTGCTTTGCTCAAACTTTATCGGCGCAGGTAAAGCGGCCGTGATTGACCTACCTTACTTTGGAATCATTCCGTTTGGTGCCGGAATTTTGTTCTTTCCAATTGCCTATTTCTTTGGAGATATTCTCACTGAGGTTTACGGCTACGCTTATGATCGCCGTGCTGTTTGGGCGGGATTTGCTGCTCTGGCATTTGCAGCA
>CAJEZV010000012.1 GCA_903995005.1 uncultured beta proteobacterium | reverse complement strand
ATCGCTTGAATATGTGCTGCGCGGTAACAGAGATTTTATTTTTTCTTACCTCTTAGCCGCTGATTACAAAGCCTTTCATAACGCGATGGAAGATAGTGTCCCGATGATTTATGTTGGTAAGCAAATTTTAGGTTCTGGTTGCAAAAAGCAAGCGTGTAGTGAGGCCGAAGCAGCATTTGTGATTGACCCCGATAGCGGTAAATACTATGCTGCCCTTAGCCAAGATGGCAAGACTGTTTACTATGGTGTTGAGGATGGTAAGTCGACACCTGCAGCGTTTGAGAAGTGGCACGGTAGTCAAACCTCAGGGGGTGCCAAATAATGGCTCTTTTATTGAGTACTGTAATCCCCCGGATGAAATATTATCTATGCGCACTATTAACCGTCTGCTTTGTAGTGGGAGCGCAAGCAAAGTCTGAGCATCCTGAGCCAGGTCCAGCAAAATCCGGTGGAGCAAAGGGTGCGCAAAAGTCAAATAATGATAAGGATGTTGTACTGCGAAAGAATGGACAATCCACTGTGTATTTATTGTCAGGCTGGGGTAAAGCAGAAGAGCCTTATGTTTGGTATACCGTTTCAGCTCACTTTAATGCCGAGCAATTAGCGCCTAATGGCAAGCCTTTTAATCTTTTTAGTCTGAGTGGTGCTCAGGATTGCAAAGAAAATCATTTTTTCTTTTATCGTATTTCCTATATGTATTATGATGCCAAGTCCAAAGCCTTGAGCGAAGTCTTCTTTAAGAAAAGTAAGTCTGACATCCTGCCAATTAATCCCGAGACTATTGAGTCGAGCGTTAAATCCATTATCTGTAATTAAATGACAGATCGCCAAGCGAAGTCACAATACGTGGCAGAGCAATTTAAGACTCTATTTGCTCAAATGCAAAAATTGGCTCAAGCAGCCAATCATCAAGAGCTTATTGCACAGATCCATTCTGATGCGCAACTGACTCATCTTGAGCGCCATATTTTTCAAGAGCTACTTTATGATCAGCCATCGCCATCTTCGACTTTACGTGATGAGTTAACTGGACTCTTAATCAGATCTAGCTTACTTGAAAGTCTCGACCTTGCGCTAAGGGGCCTACAAAGTAGTAATGCCATCTTAGCGGTATGTTTTATTGATCTAGATGGATTTAAAGAGATTAATGATCAGCACGGGCATGCCTTAGGCGATCAAGCCTTATGCTTGGTAAGTACACGTTTGCAAAACTCCATCCGATCGGATGACCTATTATGCCGTTGGGGTGGTGATGAGTTTGTGGTTGTTCTACAAAATGTTGATCGACCGGAATCAGTTGAAAACTTAGCCAATCGACTATTGACTGCCATTTCTCATCCTCTAAGATTGAGCGCTGATGAGCCACTAACCTTGTTCTTGGGCGCAAGCATTGGCGTATCTATTGTTACGGCGGCTACATCCATTGCTTCACAGGAGCAAGTAGATGCGCTGACCTTCATTGAGCGGGCAGACCAGGCAATGTATAGCGCCAAAAAGGCAGGCAAAAACCGAATTGAAATTACCACTTCGTAAAGTGGTGACTAGAGGGCTATTGTTTGCGCAAGTGAACAGGCGGAATCCGGAGAATATCTCGATACTTCGCAACGGTACGCCGTGCAATGATGTAGCCTTGATCGCTCAATAGTTGGGTGATCTGAGTATCAGAAATTGGTTTGCTAGCGGATTCTTCTTCTACAATTTTTTTGATTAAGGCCTGCACGGCTGTAGAAGAAATGCCGCCACCTTTTTCTGAGCTAACTTGACTGCTAAAAAAATATTTAAACTCAAAAATTCCCAGTTGGCAGGCTAAATATTTTTGAGTGGTCACTCTGGAGATGGTCGATTCATGCATCTCTAATTCTTCAGCAATTTCACGCAAAACTAAAGGCTTCATACCAATAGCCCCTATTGAGAAAAATTGCTGTTGCCTGACAACAATCGCTTGCGCTACTCTTAATATAGTTTCTTCTCGCTGCACAATATTCTTCACGAGCCAACTCGCTTCCAACATTTTTTGTTTTAGGACGCCATCAATGTTCTTCTGACCATTTTCTTTCAGAATTCTCGCGTATTCATTGTTTAGAGAGAGACGGGGTTTTGCGTTGGGATTGGATTCAACGACCCAACGATTTTGTTTAAGATTCACAACGACATCAGGCAGAACCCACTGATCATTCTCACGTTCAAATTGAGCACCTGGATTATGTTGCAGCGTACGTATCAGTTCAACAGCTTTGAGTACTTCTGCCTCAGATTTACCGCTAGCCTGTTTGATTTTTTGCCAGTCTTTTGATCCCACTTTGGATAGATGACTGGTAACAATATATCGGGCTAACTCCCAAGAGAGCTTATCAGACTTTGCATTTTCAAGAATACGATCGATTTGAAGTGACAGGCATTCTGCCAAGTCACGAGCACCAATACCGGGAGGATCAAGTGATTGCAGTTTAGCTAGAGCATTTTGGATACTATCGCGCGAATTGGCTCCATCAATCTGGGTGCCAATATCCACTTGAATCGCTTCAAGATCCTCTGGGAGGTAACCCCTCTCATCTAAGCATCCGGCGATATAGGCAATCAATGATTGCTCCTTGGGGTCGATATTGAGCAGATGAACCTGCTCGTCTAGATATTCTAGTAAGGTTTGTTTATGAGCTATACGTTCGTAGCGCTCTCCCCATTCCTCATCATCGTCTTGCGATATCCGATTATTAGCCCAAGAGTTTTGATTGGTTTCGATCCGCTCGCTAGACTGGGAAAGATTGGATTCAATCTCAGGATTTGGCTCAAATTCGATGAGAGGGTTGTCTTCAGCTGCTTTAGCTAATTCTTGCTCTAGCTCTGAATTAGAAAGCTGCAACAGCCTAATAGATTGCTGCAGTTGTGGCGTAAGGTTGACGGTCTGGCTGACTCGGGTATTAAGTGAGATGGCCATGATTTACTGATTATTAATGATTATGGATAGGATTTGAGCGTTCACAGGGTTGAGTGTAATTGGCTTATTTCAGAATGGATGCATCTGATTAGGTGCCTGCAAGCCTGTTTGCGGGTTTCTACTAGTCTTCAAAGTGAATTTCTTGTGGACCAGGATGTCTAATACTTCTTTTTGCATTTCAGTAAATCAGGAAAATATAAAATATATATATATAAAACAAGTACTTAGAAATTTGTTAAGACGTGTAAGATATTTAAGGTGCCAAAAAGCTAATCACCTGTCGAGATTTATCCGTTTATAGTTACCCTGTCACTAAAAAAGAGGAATTTCACATTATGGAAAATCCTATCCTTAATGAGCACCGTATTCGTGGTGAACGCTTTTACACCATTGTAAAAAGCAACAAGATTGCTTTTTACACGACCAATATTGCGGCTGCGCGTTATTGGATAAAGCATGTGGTGGCTGGCCAGAGTGCTGCCCTTCCACAAGGTGATGCTGACCATAGTGATGCGAAAACCTCATAAGTTATTTTTATCAAAATCACGGTCCATTTCTAGCTGTTCTAATGTCTTTAATTCGTAAATCCTCTACTGGGATTTAAAGATGGTGTTGGAAGGGGCTATGAACGCAGGATATCCGTATAATGACCCATTTAATGTGGGTTAGTTGTATGGGTCTCTCCTTTTTTCAAAAAACCACTTTTATTATCTTTTTCGTCATTTATGGCAGTGGTCTCGTTTTGGCTCAAGCAAATGACGATTTGATAACCGTAATAGATGGGCGCCAATATAGCCTTTCCTATTATAAGAGCTCAATTAAAGTACTACCCCCCGATTGGAAGAAAGTATGGATTATTACTAATCGAAAACAAGAAGAGGGCGCTGCACCCGAGCGAATTCAATCAATACGCCGTAATATTTTATTTAATTGCGTTCGCAATACCTACTCCACTTTAGCTACCGTAAATTATGGCGATACTAATGCCATGGGCAAGCCTAATTTGCAGACACAGTCTGGTTTTGAATTAAACGACGATCCAGTTCCGGCAGGGACTCCCTTGGCCATTATTTTTTCTCAAATTTGTGGTGCTTAATTTATTCATATGAGATTTAATATTTTCCCGCCTGAAGGACTCAAAAGTATCGAGCCAAGATTCCATGTTGAACCTCGTGCTATTACTAAGACGATAGAACGGGAGTTGCATAAAATTCCCTTAGCTGGTTTATATCCAATTGATGGTAATGGTACAGCCATACCAGTGAGTATCTTGGATATCCGTCAAGGTTTATTGGTGATGAAGTCCGAAATAAAGCCGGAGGGTGGTTTTACAAGTCTAATTGGTGGGCATCGCATTGTGGTACTGTGTAGCGATAGCGGTAAGTTGCAATTCTTGGCAAGCAATTTAAAGCTAAATGACGAGGGCAACTTGTTATGCCCATTGCCAGCAGATTTAATTTTGATTCAGCGCCGCAAAGAATTCAGAACCCTTGGACCCGCAGATGATGATTTAAATTTTGTGCTCTGCCTTGGTGCTGGGCAAGAGTTACTCACTAAGGTAATTGATATATCTGACCATGGCATTTTATTAGATCTACGTTTAGGTGCAACAGAAGTGGAGGTAGGACGTTATTGGCATTCCGGTTATTTTGAGCGCCTTAGATTGCGTTCAACCACCATAGACTTGGAAATTAAAAATGTACGTCCTGGAACTGATATCGATCGTATTCGTGCTGGTTGCGAGTTATATGAGCCTAAAAAACTCGCCCTTAAAGAATTTGAAAGTACTCGAAGTGCTATTGAGAATGCGCGTGTCCAAAGTCGTTTAAATCGCTGGTATTTAGGGGCTTCTTGGCATGAGTAATACACTGACGCAACTTTTGTCTGCTCTTAGGGTTTAATTTCTCTATGAATTTCTTCGCATCATTTACTACTGGAAAATTGATCATGATCGTGAGCCTGGTCATGTTCATTGCCCTGGTCTATTTTTTCATCCGCGATTTCTATGGAAAAGTAGTCGAAGAGGTTAAAGATCAGCAAGCTCAGCCCATTGAACCCGTAGTGGTAGCCAGTTTGCAAAAGACTCATCAGCTTGAAGAGGTAATCAATCAAAAGATTGCTAATATGAAGTTAGATTTAATGGCAGAGCGATTGCGAATTACTTCTACTGCCGAAGTTCTGAAGAATTTGGCCAATGAAAGGCATTTGCCGGAAACTCTTTATCAAATTTATTTTGAAACCCGCGCTTTTCCAAAAAAGAGTCTAGAGGCTCAACAGACCGATCTTGAGTGGCATGCTCAAGCCGGTATTACTGAGCTTAAGGTTGAGCCGATGCCGTTAGATGATGGCACTAAGATTTTTTTCACCCTACATAACTATCCGTACACGCTGACTGCTGTTAATCATCGCTTCGCAAGAACATACTTTGTCGAGCTGACTTTGCGCGATGTAGATGATGTGCGTTTATTTGTTGTGCGCATCAAAGCCAACGAGACAAATGGTCGTGATATCTTAGAATCGGCCATTATTGAAATGAAGTCAGGCGATTGGATTGACGATATTGCTAGTTGTAGATTGCTCATGGATAAACGCAAAACAGAGGTTCAGCTAATGGCTGAGCATCGAGAGGTTGAGTTATTAAAGCAGCGATTCATTTTAAATCAGGGCGGTAATAAGTTTGCTAGTAGCAAAACTGATTTTGGCTCTAACAAAAAGTAAAAACGAACGTGCTAAAAATTCAGTTTCCTCGGACGCAAAAAGGGCTTTACTTTTGGTTTTTAGCTTTTTCAAGCCTCCTATTGTTTTTTTCTTTGGCAACCCTTTTGGGTGCCGCCGCTGAATTATCAAGCTCCTCCTCGGACTTAAAAAATCTGAAGGTAACGATGCCCAATTTGGAAGAGTATGTCAGTTATCAGGCAATTGATTTTCGTCTCAATAATTCCACACTTAATACTCGTCGATTAAAGCCTAGTGATGTTCCTAAATTGGCCGAAGATGCGATTATTCCAGTCAATTTGGATGATGCTGTGAATAGGGCATTTCAATACTTTACAGAGTTTGAAAATAAGCGCTCTGGGCCGATTTTGACAATAACGCTTCCTACTGTTGAATCAGTTGAACCTGGATCACCCGCCGATGTAGCTGGGGTAAAGCCGGGTGATCTTGTGCAGTACGTTAGCTCTATTAAGATTGAGTCAGTCATGGGTTATTACCAGGCTCTAAATGAAAAGTTATCTTCTGAAACAAGCTTGAGGTTACTGAGAAATAAGCAAAACAATATTTCGGTTGCAATGAAAAATCCAAGCCGTACTCCTATTACTGGCGGTAATAGTGGTATCAGATTTGCAGTTCCACCAGAAGCAGTGTATCTCACTGAGCAAGACAGCAAACGCATGGCTGAGCAATACCGCCGTGAAATGCTGCCTGTTATTTCGGTTGATTGGCGTACTGAAGCTGCGAACAACTTAATGCAAAATGCCAAACGCTTAAACTTAATTTCCAAAGGAGTAATAGATCTAACCGGATCATCTCCAGTTAAACTTCAGTCCAAGGATGTACTGAATTGGCAACATAAAAAAGTACTTGAGAGTGTTGATGCTTATTTTTCTCAAAGAAGAAAAATAGAAAATAAAAATGCGTTTTATATGACTGGCATGGGTGATGCGGTGGTCGGCTTCGTTTGTAGTCTAGTCATTTTTGGGATTGCTGGATTCCTGTTTTGGTATCAACGTCGCCTCGCAGGTAAGATATCGTGAGTTCTTTAGAGAATCAAGAGTATTGGTTAGGCCTGCGCATCAATGGGGAGCGTTATGCGCTGCCGGCATCGCTTGTCCACTCAGTCTTTCTTTGTCCTGAGGCGGAGCAATCGATTAAAGATCTCAAAATTAGCGGCGTGGTAGTGCATGAGGGTGAGCCCGTCTATCTTCGCAATCATTTTCAGCTACTTAGAACAGGTCAGCGAGTTGAGAATATGGCGCCTTGGCAGCAGGTATTAAAACGTGATCATGCTCCATGGGTAGTGGTATTAAAAGATGGGATAGATAAGGGCCTTGGCTTCAGGGTAAACAATATTGTGGGCCCGTTCCATGCATTCATTTTTCCTGAAACACCCTTTCTACACTACAACGGTTCAGATTTTCATTTGGTGGGGGTTTTATAAAGTTGCCGGGTATACCGCTAAACCTTATAGTTAGACAATAAATATGCGCAAAATATATAACAATCATGTCTTTCAACGCTCGACTAGGCCTTGGCAGTGGTTGACTGCCATTTCTTTTTCAGTTGCTTTGCTTGCCAGTGCTAGCGCTTATCTGACGGCTCGTAGCTGGCTAGTCGAAGGGCGTTATTTACAAGCCATTGACATCGATCAGATTGAAGTACTACGCTTAATCCCTGCTTTAAAAGATCTACAGCAGCAAACTTCAGGAACCCATATCTTAGATTCAGAGTTTTTTAATAACCTGAAAAAGGCAGATCGACTTTTAAGATCAATGACCGATGATCTGAAAGTACCTGCTGATAGCTCAAGCGTATCAAGCACATCAAATAGCGTCACCTCACAGAAGTCAACTCCGGCAAATAGTAACAAGAGTCTAGTTGCCACGAAGAGTTCTGCTGATGAGTCTGGTGCCATGGCAACACTTTCGGATAATCCGGCTTTAGCTTTTTTCCAAAAGTTAGATTCCAAAATCATGAATCTACTATTTGGCAAGCCAGATAAGTATGCAGAGCTTGCCAATGAGGGAGATATGTCTACTCCTGCGCTGACTATTGCAACGCCTGAGTCAAAGTCGGTTAATGCTGTGGATGTTCAGGATATATTGGTTGGTGCTAAAACCGCAGAACAGTCTATTTTGATAGTGCTTGCTCAAGAGAAGGGTTTGGCTGGTTTGGATATTTTGGCTAAATCTGCTGAGGTGTTGCTTTCCTCAAAAGGGCCGCTCGAATTAGACAAAATGACTACCGATTCCCCTGCAAAAAAATATGCTGAGAGTTTGACTGAGTTTGTTAAGGCCAATGCAGTTTGGCAAAAAAATATTACCAGCGCAACTGCCTCATCAGATCTCCAAAAGACTTTGGGCACTGTGATTGATCAAAAAGTGTTGATTGAGATTGAGGCAGGTAAAAAATCGTCTGGTAAGTCAACCTTGAGCCTTGCTCAAGCAATCCCAAAAGTGCATCAAAGTCCGTGGCACACCAAGTTGCCACAAGAGAGCGCCTCTGCACTCAAGTTGTATGCCAATAACATTCAGCTGGTTCGTGAGTTTGCTTCTGATCACGAAGCACTGCGCGTTGTTGCACAGAAAAATTCAACAGGATTACGTTTATTTGACTTTAATACCGCAGGTGGATTTTTAGGCCTAACATTACTCAGCATGATTGGCTTGATTGGTGCTGGCTTGGGAGGTGCAATGTTATTTAAAAATAGCCGTGTTACTCAAGTCGAAGGTCAGCGTACTACCAAGCTTGCAGCTGCAGCTGATGAGTTGTTGGGTTCAATTGATTTGGGATTAAATAAGGCTGCAAATACCAGGAATGTGAAATCCAAAGCAGAGCCCCAGCTTTCAGCAGATCTTAAATCGGGTGATGACAAAAATGAGACCGCTAGTGCAGGGAATGCAGAGCTAAAAACTGTAGTAAATGTTATTACCGAGTTAAGTAAAGACTTGAGAGATCAAGTGATTGGCATTGAGTCTCGTATCAAGACTCTTGGCCAGTTAGGCAATAAAATGCGACATTCAGTCAATACCTTGCAAGACAAGAGTGCTCAGATGCGCTCGGGCTCTACACAAGGAGATGAGTCTTATGGCAGCAGCTCTCACGGTGATCGCGGAGGCCCATTAGAGCAACTACAAGATGCTTTCTTTGCTTTGAAGCAGCAGGGCGTACGTTTGTATTTGGCAATTTTGGACAACCACTCCAGCAAGCAATTAGCCGTGGAAACGGAGCAGTTAAACCTATTAGTTGAGCGAGTTGAGGCGACTGTTTCCAAAATGCGTACTTCACTAGCGCAGGCTCTTGACCGGGTTGCTGATGCTCAGACTGCCACTCCTCAGGTATCACCTGAGGTTATTGAGTTGCTGAATATGGATGCGAAGCAGGTAATGCGGGATCTGGATTTGTGGCAAGAAGAATTTGACGAATTGAGTCGCGCCTTTAGTGATCTCAAGCGCGAAATCAAAGTTTAATTAAGTTAAAAGTACATTAAGCACAACGTACCCATGGCCGAAGAAAAACCCCTGTTTTTAATAGACGTCGATCGTGCCATCGAAGGGTTGCTGTCTTCTACGCCTAAAAATACATCTGAGCCAATCAAGGTTGAGTCCATTGTATTGCATTGCATTGATCTAGCCAATGCACTTGACGGGGCAGGTCTTGAGGATCTCTCCGAGTTTGCACAAGAACTTGCAAATCAATTTAAGAATAATCAAGCGCAATCTTTATTATTGATAAATGACTTCATTGCCCTAACAAATGCTGGGGTCACACAAGTTCATCCTGGCGACACATCCCAATCGGGTGTTAGTGATGAGATATTGCAAGCTGCTAAATCTAGTTTTGTCAATAAATTAGCTCAGTTAAAAGCTGGTGCACCAATTTCTCCTGAGCCTATTGCGGTAAACAGTTTAAATCTAAACCAGGAATCAGAGAAGTCTGTACAGTCGAATCAAGTCGAAAGCAGTGTGACAGTTGCTGCAGATAAAGATTTCCCGCTTGAGGAAGAGGTTGAGGACGTGTTTCCAAATCAAGAATTTTCGCCGGGACTCTTTCGTGGTTTGCAGGCGAAAAAGGGAAGTACTCCAGAACAAGCAGCACCACAGCAAATGATGGCGCCTGCTGCGCAAGAGCCAGCCTCGCGCCAACAGGTCTTGGAGCAGAATCTAGACCGCGCAGTAAATGAAATCAATCATTTGTTTGCGCCAAGAAAAGAATTTCCTCCGATAGTATTTGCCACGCCTGAGCCAAAGCCTTTCTCATTACCCGAAAATTTAACAAAGCCGATTGATCGAGAAAGTGCTTTTGAGTACTCTAGCAAGACGCGTTATTTAGATAAACATTACACCTTAGATCGCTCTATCAATTTAAATCGCATGCAAAAAGCGCGCAGTTTAGTTGGTAAGGGCGATAACTGGAGTGGCGTAGAGGTAGATTATTTACTTGGTCGCGAGCAAGATGAACTCGTGCGGTCTGGACAGCAATCTTTGCGTCATATTTTTGATAATTTAACAGATGAGCTGTTAATTGATGAAGTCTATGCTGATCCGGAGATTGCGCAGCAACTCTTGACCATACTCAGTATTTTGCCGCCTTGTCCTAGTATCTTTGCTGTTCAGCAAGAGCTGATGATTTTTGTCGATTTAGATCATGTGACGCTTTCTAGTGAGCACCTCTTAGCTGTGAGCAGCATGATGGCTGAGATAGGGGGTTCACTTGAGATACATCACGATGGTGTGCGTTTGTCTTGTCCATCTAGCTTACTTCGAATGCCAATGGCCTTTTTCACTCGCCATGGTGAGCAATATGCGGTATCAGCCATTCAGTACCTTGGGGAAGAGCCCTTGACCAGGGGGGGTGATTCTAAGATTGATTTCTTGGGGGAGATCATTCACCCAGCTCGAAGTATCTATGTTCGCGCTGGTAATCAAGATTATGTGATTCACGCCCACGAATTCTTGGGTGTTCAAAATATGAATGTGCATCAAAATCTTCCAAGATCCCTAGAGCGACCTTACTGGATGGCAGGCGTAGCACTAGACGGCGCCAATAATGTTTACTCTTGGATTGCCCTAGACCGGTACTCTAGATAATGCGTTTTTTTTGGACCATCATAGCTGCCTATTTTTTAGGCACAAGCGCTCAGGCAGCCATAGCTCCTGAGGTTGAAAAGGAAATTATGCGTTTTATTCAAAAAAGCCCTAGTGTGAATGGCTTACGCGTGCAGGCTGATCTTGTGGACCCAAATATCAATGTTCCAGTCTGTCTAGGGGGTTCTATCGAGATCGCTACGGCCCCTGGATCTCGTGTTTGGGGGAGAACAACCTTACAATTGCGATGCGCCAAGGCAGCCTGGATGGTAAATATACCCTTTAATGTGCATGTATTTGGAGATTATGTGGTTGCCGCCCGCTATCTTCCTGCGGGTCTAAAGCTTGATTCTACTGATATAAGGGTCATAGAAGGGGATTTGAGTCTCTTGCCTGATGATGTTTTGCGCACCCCTAAAGTAGCTTATGAGCGGGTTTTAAGTAGACATCTGCAAATGGGATCTCCAATAGGGCTAAACGATTTAAAGGAATCATCCGTAGTAAAGGTAGGAGATCCTGTTAGGCTAGTTTTAAGTGGTAAGGATTTTGAAGTATCTGGTGAGGGCGTAGCCCAAACCGCTGGGATGATTGGCGATATGATCCGGGTACGTTTAGCCGATGGTCAGGTGTTGCAAGGTAAGGTTTTAAGGCCATCGGTAGTAGTGGTAACCGTCGAATAAAGTAGTGTAAAAACAATGGTTTTGCGTTACAGTAAGGCATACAAGCGATAGCCAGTAGGCCGTTGCCAAGAGTAGTAAAATAGTTGTAGTACACAAGGGAATGAGATGAAAGTTAACGAGAATTCGGCGCTAATTCCGCCAAACTCAGGAGTTGGCAAAGCCAACCCAGGCTTAAACTCGACTGCTGTAAACCCGGGCGCCAATAAAGTGGCAACGGATGTAGTTGCTGGCCCAGCAGTTAATCTTGATATTAGCCTAGCGGCTAAATTAGCTGAAGTGCAAAGTGACTCCAAATCAAGCAAAGTGACAGACGAAGCCTTGATTGAAAAATTGCGCAATCAGGTAGCTAATGGCGAATTTAAGATTGATTACAAAAAGATTTCTCAGGCTATGCTTAAAGATGTTGTTGCTGCTATTGGTCAAAAGCCAAAACAAGCTTAATCCCTTAAGTTTGGGTTTTTCTTCAAATTGATTAATTTATGTCAGATTTAGTTCCATCAAATTCATTTGATGGAATGCAGGCCTTTTTGCAAAAGGTTGCAGGCGCAATTCGAGACTTACGTAGCTCGCTAGAGGCCAATGATATGGATCGACTTCCTGCTGCCTTAGATTTAACTAATGTAGCGTTAGACGCAATCAATGATTATCCTGGCGGAGCAGAAAAGCTCAAACAAGATATTCAGCAGTTTTCGGGTGAGCAAAAGAAAGTTTTGCTTAGCCTATTAGACGAGGCTTCAGTTAATCATCAAATCAACGGGGATTTGATTCGTCTTGCGATGCAACGCAGTGCGGCAATGCAGTCTTTTATTGCACAGCAAGCGCCCAGCGCCACCTACGATAGTGAAGGAGGTGTACCTGGCTCAGTTGGTGGAGTTCTTTCCCGCAAAGTGTAGTCTTTGCCGTTCTAATTGAAATTAAGTTTTATTGGCTATTTGCTGCAAACTCAGACTTATTGGACTTTAAGTTTGGCGCGAATCCGAATCATACCTTGAGTATGAATCTGGCTAATGCGACCAGGAGTAATATTCATCACTTGCGCAATTTCACGATAAGATAAATCTTCTTGGTAGTGAAGGGCAAATACTAACTGCTCGTTCTCGGGAAGGCCTTCTAAAATTGTAGCTATCCGCTCCCCTAATTGACTCATGGCCACTGCCCTCATGGGATCTGATGTGTCGGTATCTGAGGGCAAAAGATCATCGGACAGATCATCGAGCGGCATAAGATGCACCATGTTGGCCATAATGGCATGGTAGGCCTCGATGCTCAACTGTGCACTTGCTGCAATTTCTTTTTCAGAAGGGTGACGCCCTAGATTTTGTTCTAATTTGCGGGTAACTTTTTCTATACCCTCTAATTCATCGCGCTGGTTTCGTGGCAGGATGTCATTTTTCCGGCAGGCATCATAGATAGCCCCGCGAATGCGGGTGCGCGCATAGACTTCAAAATTCAAATTAGCCTGTGGCTCATAACGAGTTAAGGCATCCAATAAACCCGTTAAGCCCTCTTGAATCAAATCATCTACCTCCACATTTGGCGGCAAGCGAGAGCAGATCTGATGAGCAATTCGTTTTACTAACGGTAAATGCTCTTTAATGGCCAAATCGATATCGATAGACTGGGAATAACTGGATGGCTTCAATCACAACTCACAGAAATGGATATCAATCGGAAATCTCAAAATGTTCTTAAGCTGTAATTTTGGCAGAAATTGCCTTAAAGAAACCATGTGGCAGAACAAATTCATGGGGTGTACCACGGGTAACAGGATTGAAGCTCATGTCATCAACATCAATTTCTACGCGTTGGGCTGTAAAAGCCTTAATCCAACCCAAAGATTCAATGGTTTGCTCAAGAGCTCTGTGAGCCGCTTCTCTGAGTTTTTCAAAAGCGGCATTTCCGGCCTCCTCATCCTGGCCGCCAACAATCAGTACCGCTAAAGGCTCGTCGATTTGCAATTGGGCCATTTGGCGAATCATCACCATCGCCCTTTTTAGACAGGACTCCTCGGTAGATGTGACTAAAATGCGTTTAATATTGTTGCCATAGTATGCAACGATATTGGCTTGTGGATCAATCGTTGGGAAAACAAGATAGTCGATATCAACCTCATGCTTTACCAAGCGCTCATCTAACTTGGGATACTTAGCAAAACGGCCATTGACTTCGGAACGTAGTTTTACGCTAGTGGCATACCAAAGATTGTCTTCTATTTGCTTAATGGTTTTGGTTAAGTCAACAGAGTTAGAGAATACTTGCCCTAAGTCATAACGTACTGGGTATAAAAAACCAGACATTGTCTTGCGATCAGCCAAAGGTACTTCATCGACAAGAAGTACCCGATGACCGAGTTGCTTGATACTGTGTGCGGTACCGTGACCTAAGTGAATAGTAGAGTCTGGATCTAAAGCACTGGCTATACAGATAACGCGGCACATTTCAGAGCCAAAAATATTACGTAAACCTGCGGCCTGATCGGTGCCGCCAGCAGTGCCTAAGGTACTCATTGGTTTACTTTGCGAATCCAGTCACCCAAATGATCGGAAAGTAGGGCTGGAACTTGCTCGTCAGTCAATGAGAAAGTTTCAGAAAAAGCGCGCATAGCCATCGCACGGTGGCTTAAGTAATTGACATCGGGCTGGTTTAGATCTTCTGGAACACGTTGGCCATTGGATACAAACAAGATGGATAGATTATGTCGAATGACGCTATCTATCACCGGAGCTAAGTGTGCTGCTTCATCAATTTTAGTGATGATGACATGATCCAACTTTTCACCATGGGTATTTTGCATTGCTTGATTGTGTAAATTAATGACTTCTTCTTGAGTGCGCAAATCGGTAGTGGAGCTCATTACCAGGATGCGACGTGCTTTACCGGAGCCATGCTCTAGCAAATGAGATTGCTCAACCATTAGGGCATCACGTTGGCTTACGCCAGCGGTATCAAGCAAAATGATCTTGCGATTTGAAAAGTCTTTAATTTTAGCAGCCAAGTCTTCGCTATCTCTTACTGCCGTAACCGATAAACCCAATATTTTGGCAAAAGTTTTGAGTTGCTCCTGAGCTCCAATCCGATAGGTATCAGTTGTAAGCAAAGCTACTTGATTGCGACCATAGCGCAGCACACAGCGAGCAGCAATCTTGGCAACCGTAGTTGTTTTACCAACCCCAGTAGGGCCAATAAAGGCAAATACGCCACCGCGATCAAAAGTATCAAATGCATGGGATGTTTTCATCATGCATTTAACTTGCTCCCGAGCATTTTTCAATAGGTGCAATACACTCAAATTCTCAGGAAGGTTTTGGGAGATTTCCGCTACCAGTTTTGGTGAAAAGCCACTATTGAGAAGATGCTTTACAACCTCAGTGATACGGGTATTTTCTTGTTGCAGATTGCCCCAAAAACTGCCGGCAACGTGTGACTGCAATAGCTGCTTCACTTCACTGATTTCTGAGAGCAACATTTCGACTTTCGGCGAACTTTCGGCTGGTCCTGCAATGGGAGGGCTGGGGGCGCTTAATGGAATGCTAGCTGGGCTGGGGGCGCTTGCAGCACGTATGCTCTGCGCTGCATTTTGAGCTGCACTTTTCATGGCATTGAGTGCTGCTGCCTCTTGCGCTGCTTTGGTGTTCGCTGCAAGACTGGCGCTAAAGATGGCATCATTATTAGAAGGATTGATAACATTAGTTGATCCTCGTGGAATGCGCTCTGCATCATTAAATGAAGTCGGTAAAAAAGCCTCGGCACCAGGAGCGCGAATGGAGCGCTCAGCTCTAGCGGGGTTACGCCGCACAATACCATTGGGCACACCCGCATACGCTCTAGCAGGAGTAGAGGATGCGGGAGAAGGTGCGCGCCTAGCAATGGCGCTGGCAAACTTATCTGATAATCCTGAGCGTTCTAGCGAGCGTTCTGAAAAGACACCATGCTCACCATGTTCTGGATTAATGAGTTCAGAGCGTGAAGAAAGGTTTGCTAAATCACCAGAAGTGATAGCCATTACTTCGACACCTTGATCAGTATCTTTAGTCGAGAGCACCATAGCATCAGGACCCATCTCGGCGCGTATAAGCTTTAGGGCGTCAGCGGTATTGGCTGCTATAAATTTTTGTGGACCCATACGTTAACTCCGAAATAATTCTCTCTGTTAGTGATTTTAGGGGTTTTTGCCAGTTTGGGAACAAAGAACCTTGTAAAAGGCCAGATTTGCGGTTGGGGGAAGCTCTCCTATAGCCAGAATCGACGCTTGAGGGCATACACGCCGGGCTATCCTAGAAAGCGTCATTCTGGTGCGTGTCCCAGTCACGATAACGGGGGGTAAATTTTGTCCCTCAAGCTCCTGGATGCCTTTAATTACCTCTTCGCCAAACATTCTAGCTAGGGCGGGCTCAATCAGGCCATCTGGAGCAATGGCGCCATTACCGATAGCCTGTTCAATCAGGCGCTCAAATTCTGGCTGAATGCCCAAGACTTTGTAGTTTGAGCCGTCTCCTAAGGTTTCTTGAACAATGGTACGACGAAGGGCATAACGGATGTGAGGCAAGATCTCTAAGGGGTCATTGAGTTTAGGCGCATATTCACTAGCGACCTCCAAGATGGTGCGCAAGTCTTTAATAGGGACATCTTCTTCAAGTAATAGTTGTAGCAGGCGCTGTAAGGTAGCCAGTGGTACTACTTTAGGCACAACCTCATCAACCAATTTTGGGTAACTCATTTTGACGTGATCTAGAAGATCTTGAGTTTCCTGACGACCTAGTAATTCAGCGGCGTGTTGATGAATCAAATGATCCAAATGGGTTGTGATGACCACCGCAGGTTCAACAACCGTATAACCCTTTGAAATCGCTTCATCACGATAGCGACGCTCAATCCAGATCGCCGGCATGCCAAAGGTTGGATCTTTTACTTCGATACCCGGAATGCTGTTGCCAGTGGTTTGTTGAATCGCTAAAAGCCGATCAGGTAGACATTGCCCGCGACCAATTTCAGCACCATATAACAAAACCCGATAGGTCTCTGCGCTGAGTTGCAAGTTATCCCGAATGTGCACTGAGGGAATCAGAAAGCCAATCTCCGTAATAAATTTTCGGCGAATGGCTTTAATGCGTTTAATGAGGTCACTATCATTACCCTTATCAACAAGTGGAATGAGTCTGTAAGCTAGCTCTAAGCAAAGCGGCTCGACAATCGGAACATCTTTCCACTCTAGCTCTTGATTGGCATCGGGAGTTGCTGCAGCAGTTTTGGCAGCTGCTATTTCGCGGTTAGTTTTTTGATGGGCTAAGTAGGCAAGACCACCAAATAGCAGGGCAAAGCCAATAAAGATGACATGGGGCATACCAGGCAATACACCTAAAATACCCAGTACTGCAGCAACTACGCCTAGTGCATTGCTATTAGCCTCAAACTGTTTTGAAACTTGACCAGAAAAATCATCCTCGGTGGCAACGCGCGTAACTAAAATACCGGCCGCAGTAGAAATAATGAGTGCTGGAATTTGAGCGACCAAGCCATCACCGATGGTGAGCGACGCGAAGGTAGCAAGCGCCTTGCCAAAATCCATATTGTGTTGCAACACACCAATGAGTAAGCCGCCAATGAGGTTGATCACCAAAATCATAATGCCGGCCATCGCATCGCCCCGTACGAACTTGGAGGCACCGTCCATGGAACCAAAAAAGTCTGCTTCTTGGGCTACATCTGCACGCCGAGATTTTGCTTCGTCTTGCTGAATCAAGCCTGCATTCAAATCAGCATCAATTGCCATTTGTTTGCCTGGCATGGAATCAAGTGCAAAGCGAGCAGAAACTTCAGCAACACGACCAGAGCCCTTGGTAATCACCACAAAGTTAATGATGGTGATCACGATAAAGATCACGATACCAACGGCAAAGTTTCCGCCAATCAAAAATACACCAAAGGCTTCGATTACTTTACCGGCTGCGTCAGTGCCTTTGTAACCCTCCAATAGAACAATACGGGTAGAGGCAACATTTAGAGAGAGTCGTAGGAGGGTGGTCAGCAGCAGAACTGTTGGAAAGGCAACGAAATCCTTAAAGCTCTTAATATTGATCGCCGTAAAAAGAACGATGATCGATAGGGCGATATTGAAGGTAAAGAGTACATCCAAAATGATGGCTGGCAAGGGCACCAGCATCATGATTAATACTAAAAGAACCAGAATCGGGATGGCGCCTTGCGCCGAGGGACTCGGCAGTCTAGAGGTGTCAAAACCGAGGATTTTCATGCGCTTATGTTTTGCATCCTAAATGTGGGTCAAGCCATGCTTAACACTCATAAAATTTGCAAAAACACTATATATGGTGGTAGGCATTACTTTAAAGACTAAATATACCCGATTTGTAGCCCAATTTACCTAAAAATGGCAAAAATTGCCGTATTTGGACTCGACCATTGAGCATCTTGGAGATTTTGAGGAGACGCTTCAGTTTTGTATGCCCAGTGCAGGCCTGATTTAAACACTCAAAATTCTTAGAATTTGATTGAAATTTCTATTAAATATATGATTAATATTGATAGTAGTTACTAACATAAATCCATCCTTGAACCCTTTCCACGGTTATATGGCTGCAGTTTCTAAGAGTGCTTAGAGAACATTGTGAAATAGGTCTAAACAGATTTGATTGGCGAACCGTAAATAAGAAGGTAGGGGAGCAATCCCTGAATTGTTCCCTCTAAATACAAGTTAAGGAGTAGTCAAATGTCTACAGTAATTAATACCAACTTAGCATCTTTATATGCTCAAAATAATCTTACTAATGCTCAAGGAGCGTTAGCACAGTCCGTACAAAGATTGTCATCTGGCTTGCGCATCAATAGCGCACGTGATGACGCTGCCGGTCTATCGATTGCACAAAACATGCAGTCACAAATTAATGGCTTGAGTCAGTCTGTTCGTAACTTAAATGATGCAACTAACTTGCTCCAAACAGCAGATTCTTCACTAGCTACTGTTCAAGATATGCTCTTACGTTTAAAGCAATTGTCAGTACAAGGTTACGACAGCTCTTTGTCTGCAACACAGCGCACCAATATTAGGACAGAGGTAAGTGATCTCAATACTGAAATTAATGCAACCTCGACTAGAACTAAATTTAATGGCATCAGCCTACTTTCTAGCTCCACTGGTGTGGATGCAAAGTTAAGTGACTTACAAAAAGGAACTTACTTAAGTAGTGGAGTTGCTTATGATTGGGCTGGTGGTGATTTTGCTCTGACAGGTGATACAGCTCTTGATCCAGCAAACGGTAACGGCGACGATCCTTTGACCGTTTCAACTGCTAACATTGAAATTTCTTATGATGTGAATAGTGATGCGTATAAGCAAATGGCTGGTGTTACTTACACTTTCTCATACGGTGGTGATGGCAAAAATATTACCTTGTCAGCAGTCTCCGACTGGAGTGGCACTAATGGTGATGATAAGGTATATGGCGCAAGCCAAACCATTAGCGTTGCTGACGTAACGTCTGATAATGCCGGTGCGGGTGGAGATGTTACACAAACCTTAGACTTTTCAAATTTTGGTATTAAGTTAAACATTACAACAACAATTAGCGCTACTGAAACCAAGGTGTTGGGCTCCTCGATTGCCCACGACTTAGATGGCATGACTATCAATCAGGCCAGTGATGAAGATGATGGAACATCAGTTAAGATTACAAATATTGATGCATCTGGTGCGACTTATGGCGCAGGAACTTATGAATTAACATCAGATGGCGCTGGTGTTTTGACAACAACCTATATCGATGAGTATGGAACATCACAGCTTTTTGATGTGGAGTTTCAAGACTCATGGTTTGATTACGCAGGAACCAATACAACGGTTGATATTGGATTTGGCTTAAAAATTAGTTTGGAAAACTTCCAAAAAACTACAAAAGAAAATGTCGTGGATTGGTTGGCTGCGGTTGATAACGGCACAACATTTGACGGCGGTGCTGGCGATAATTCGGGCCAATTAGTGATCACTGGTTCCGGGAATAACAAGTTAGAATTCCAAAGCGGTGCCTCAAGCGATGCTTACATTACAGTAAATACTCTTAACGTTGCAACGGACTCAACCGGAACAGCAAGCGAGATGCAAGAAGTTGGAACAAGTATTACCGATACTCTTTCGGATCTCACATCAAGCGATAGCACCGCGACTTGGCAGGCAGCATTTAAAGCGCTTGAGTCTTCGATCGATACCGCCTTGGATTATATTTCTGAGCAACGCGCAACAATTGGCTCACAAATGAATCGTTTGAGCTACATTATTTCCAACTTAGGTACTCAGAGTGTTAATACTCAAAATTCACGTTCTGCAATTATTGACACGGATTTCGCGGCTGAGACAGCAAAGCTTACTAAAGGTCAGATCATGCAACAGGCTGCTACAGCAATGTTAGCCCAAGCCAATCAGATGCCAAACGTGATTTTGTCTCTTTTGAAATAAGACCAATATTTACTCGGCTTAGTCAGATTTTGATTGGGCCGAGTATTAGCTATAAGTCAGGGATACAAATATGAATACTTTAACTAATATTGGGGCATCAACTGGTCAGGCTGCGAGTACACCAATGCCTATGCCTAATTCTGTTGCTGGACAAAAGATTGCACGTAGTGATGCCGAGGTAGTGTCGACAGTTGCCAGTATGGAAATTAAGCCATCATCGGTAAATGAAACATCAGCACCAACCCGCGAGGTAGTAGCAAAGGCTGCTCAGCAAATTCAAAGTTTTGTTCAGTCCATGGGGCGAAATTTGAATTTCTCAGTTGATAGCACAACTGGATATCACGTAGTACGCGTGACTAATCCAGATACTGGCGAAATTATTCGTCAGTTACCTTCTGAAGAGTTGCTTAGAATCGCCCAGTCTTTTGCCCAAATAAACAGCGCCCTAGTAAATCAAAAGGCCTAATTTGCGTAAAAAAGTCATGCCGATTAAATATTGGCATGACTTTTGCATTACTTCCATTGGGTATTTTATTTCTTTGAGGCTTTTATGGCAGTATCATCCACCAGTTCGAGCTCTAGCGCAGCAACGACAAACGCAATTGACGTAGCGGGAATTGTCAGTCAATTGATGACTTATGAAAGTAAGCCGCTTGACGCAATCAAGGCAAAATTAAGTAATCAAAGTGCGGTTATTAGCGATCTGGGGACCATCAAAAGTAAGATGGCCACTTTTCAAGATGCCATTCAGGCATTTCAGGATGCTGATACCTTTAAAACCGCTTCCGTTAGTAATTCAGACAGCACGGTAGTGTCTGCCAGCGTAGTAAATGGCGCCACCAAAGGCGGCCACTCTTTAACTGTCAATAACGTTGCTACCCAAAGTTTTTTTAGTTTATCCGGATTTTCATCTGAAACCTCCTCTGCTGGCATAGGATCTGATGGTTTTACGATTTCAGTAGGTGGCAATAGTTACAACAGCGATACCCTGGATTCGGGCTTGGATTCAAGCTCATCCATTTCCGATTTGGCTTCTTGGATTAATTCTCTTGGGGAAAATTTTCAAGCTAGTGTGGTCCAAATGGATTCCGCTGGGACAAGTTGGTCTCTTAAGATACAAGGTACTGAGACTGGCGCGGACTATGCAGTTAGCTATGATGGCCTCAACACAATTAATACAACCAAAGGGACAGCCTCCACTACGGAGACTGCGAAGGTGGAGTTTGCACCACTGGCCGCTGGTGAGACAGTCATATTGGGTGGCCTTACTTTTACCGCAGGTACATCAGGCGCAACTGCTGCTCAGTTAGCAGCAGCATTTGCAAATATCGCCGATGGTGCGATCTATACCGATATCAATACTGCCAATGGTTTATCTGATGCTGCAGGCGGCGAGTTTACAACTGGTGTGATGACGGACTGGAGTACGGCAAGCGTAGTTGATTCAAGTAGTATTGTATTTACCAGTTCACAAGCCAATACCGTGCTAAGCACGCATCTCGAAAATACAGGATCTGCTGTTTTTAGTTCAAAGATGGTGATCCAATCGGCGGCAGATGCTAGCATTACTTTTGATGGTGAATCCTACACTCGTCAGAGCAATACCATTAGCGATATCGTAGAAGGCCTTACCTTGCAATTGTTGCCTGGCGCAACGAACACAACGTCCTCAATCACGATTTCAGCCGGTGAGAATGTAGCAAAAACACAAATCAATACGCTGATCACAGCATACAACGATTTAATTTCTACTTACAAGACGATGACAGCCAACAGCTATAACTCTAAAACACCGGGAAGTTTTGCGAGTTCTCCGTCAACCTTATCGTTTATTGCCGAGATTAAAAGTCGTTTTGCCCAGGGTATTTCTTATCAGTTATCTGGTGAGGCCAAAACAATTAGCTTGAGTACATTGGGAATCGATTTGCAGCTAGATGGCACTGCACAATTTAACCAAACTAATTATGATCATGCGGTAAGCAATGATTTAGGCACATTAAGTAACGAGCTACAAACCATATTATCTCAAGGAGTGTATTTTTCTACTGATGCCTCATCTACTGATGGCTTGGACGACTACATCACCTCTCAGACAGGTAGCTCCGGTGCAATAACATCTATTATTAGTTACGAACAAGAAACCATTTGGTCACTTGAAAAGCAACAAGAAGCGATACAAACTAGACTTGATTCTAAGCAAGCTCAATTAATTACTCAGTATTCAGCGTTAAACAAGTTGCTGTTTGAATTATCCTCAACCAGTACCGCGCTAACAAGCGCCCTAGACGCTCTTAACAATAATAAAAACTAATTCAAAAAATGCGTAATAAATCTGCTACTGCCTATGCTCATAATGATGCTGATACTGCCGTTGCCTCTTTTGGTTCTACGCAGTTAATTGTTCTGATTTATGACCGTGTTTTAGATCATTTGCGTATTGCAAAGTTCTCCATGGAAAATGGGGGCGATGGTATAGAGGCTTTCAATAAGGCTCATGACCTCATTCAACAGGGTTTGTTAGCATGCTTAGACCATGAGCGGGGTGCTGGCATTGCTGAGAATTTGAATTTGGTTTACGAGTGGTCTCTAAGGGAAATTCTTGCAGCGCGCTTGGACCGAAATATAGAAAGACTGGACCAGGTGATGGGCGTCCTTGCGGATTTGAGGGAGGCCTGGAGCCAAATGTCTTCTAGAGACGAAGAGTCCAATGCCGCTATTGAGGTTACAAAAAGTCTTAATTAAGCATATTGATGGCAAAATGCCATTGAATGATTAAGCATTTTTTTGGGGGTGTGTATGGCAATCCAAATCCCATCAAACCTACCGGTTGGTAATATTATTGACTTTCAGCGCAATGATCTGATTTCCCCTCCTTCTGCGCCAGCGATAGTTGAAAGTCTTTCTGCAATTGATCCTCGTGTGGCGCTCAATATGCCTATGCCAGTAGTCAACTCAGCTGCAGGGCATGCATTGCATGATGCTATTCAAGATGCGGTTTCTAAATCTGGCTCTGCTGAGTTGCATTCATTAGAGCCGCGCATGGATAAGGCTGTTTTGCTCGAGATCTCTTCTAGGCTTGGTCAAAACGGACTGATCTCTCCTGAGAATCAGCGAACCGATATGACCAATCTGCTATCGCAAAACTTAAGCCGGATTGATCAGACAGGTAGCGCAGCACTTGGCCAACTGCTCTCCGATATTTTAGAGGTGGACGTTCCAGAATTAGGTAAGCTAATTGCTACTCAAAATAATCAGAAGCTGGCATCCGAGGCGGTTGTCAATTGGCCAAATGCGGTTAGCATAAATTCAGGACAAATTGACCCAAAAGTGGCTATGGGTTTGTTATATCAAAGTTTACAAAATAGCGGGATTTTTGCTGCCGATCAGTTAAAAAAGTTAGTCTTCCCGACAGGTGTTGAGGCTGATGGTGCCTTGCTTGACGTTACAGGTTTTGAAGAAAAAGCGGCTAAATTGATTGCTCAGGTATCTGCAGATTCACCTTCGGCGCGCGATTCAGTTAAGTTATTGTTACGTGGCGATTTGCTATGGCAGGGGCAACTGATGCCAAGGGTTGAGGGGCGTTTATACCGTGAAGATTGCTGGAGCGCTGACCCCAATGACCCCCATCAATTGCAAAAGGGAAGTCAGCTGACTATGGATATAACACTTCCAAATTTGGGCCCAATCAAGGTGATCGGAACTCAGTTTGGCGAAACTGTTCAGTTGTCCATTCAAGTAACTGATCTGAAGTCTCAAGAAGTGTTTACCAAGACCTTTCAGGAGCTTATTGATCAGGTGCGCAGTCAGCTTGACTCCGAAGTCTATGTGAGTCTTAAGAATGAAGTGCTCCCATAAATGGATCCCAAGAAAACCCGCAAGGCAGTAGCGCTAGCCTATGAGATCAATAGCTCTGCCCCAAGAGTGACCGGCCAGGGAGAGGGTTTTGTGGCAGATGCAATTTTGGCAAAGGCGAAAGAGCTTGGAATTCCAACAAGAACGGAGCCAGAATTGGTTGAATTTTTGATGCAATTAAAGCTAAACGAACTGGTGCCACCTAAATTGTATGCCGCAGTTGCAGAAGTTTTGGCCTGGGCTTATGAGTTAGATGGCAAACAAATTCCCAAGCCAGGGGCTGAGCAATAAAAAAGCCTAGACTAAGCTAGGCTTTGGATAGATTGGCATACAGTCCAATTAAACCTGCATGTTGGTCACTTCTTTGTACGCATCAACCAATCGGTTGCGGACTGCAATCATGCCCTGCAAGGAAAGGTTAGCTTTTTGGAGGGAGACAATCACATCTTCCAAGGAAGTATCGGAAGCGCCTGTGGAAAAAGACTGGGCTTTAGCTTGGGCGCTATTTTGAGCTGTGTTCACATTCTCAATGGCGTGTTTTAGAGCGGCAGAGAAGTCAACGCCATTATCTGCCGGGTTATCACTAGCAATGGGCTTACCACTGGCTGCAGCGGCAAGGGCTTGCATCCGGGTAATCATAGAATCGACGTTAGTTGTACTCATATGCCTAATTATCTATCAAAAATACACAAAATAACCACTAAGATTGCTTATTCATTTAGAAAGCCAGCTTCCTTATAGGATTTGAGCTTGTAGCGCAGCGCTCTTGCTGAAATTCCTAATATTTCTACGGCTTTTGTTCTATTTCCATTTACTTCAGCCAAGACCTTGAGGATATGTTCGCGCTCTACAGACTCAATATCTTGACCAATATCACCCTTAATTAATGCAATTTCTGTGCCATTTTCTGTATTTTTGGGGTTCAAATTCAGAGTATTTGGGCTTTGAGCGGTGTGGTTCCCATGATCAGGGATCGAACTGGCATGACTTAAATGGGACTCATCTAGCTCAAGGTCCTCAGCATAAATTTGATCGCTATCGGCAAGCAATACTGCGCGTTGAATAATGTTCTCTAGTTCCCGAACATTTCCTGGCCAGGTATATTTTTGAAGCAAGGCTTTAGCGGCATTGCTAAGAGTTAAAGAATCTCGCCCAATATTGATGCTGTAGCGCTTGAGAAAGAATTCAGCCAGTGGAATGATATCTAATGGGCGTTTGCGAAGTTCTAGAACGTGAATTGGGAAGACGTTTAAGCGAAAGTACAAATCTTCCCTAAATTTTCCAGCTTTAACTTGGTCTTGAAGATTCAAGTTGGTTGCAGCGATGATGCGCACGTCCGCTTGAATTGAATCAGTTGAACCAATCCGCTCAATCTTTTTATCTTGTAGCACTCTTAACAATTTAGTTTGAAGAGTTGCTGGCATCTCACCGATTTCATCTAAAAAAAGCGTACCTTTATTAGCTTGTTCAAACTTACCGGCTTGCGCTTTCGTGGCACCGGTAAAAGAGCCTTTTTCATGGCCAAATAAAATCGACTCCAAGAGTGTGTCAGGAATAGCTGCACAATTAATCGCGACATAAGGACCATTTGTTCGCTTAGATGTTTTGTGAATATGGTGTGCTACCACTTCTTTACCGGCGCCTGACTCACCGGTTATTAGTACGCTAGTATCCGTAGCCGCCACTCTTTCGCAACGAGAAAAAATCGCAACGGTTTTTGGGTCTACTGCAATAATGTTGTGCTCAACCGGGCTAATCTCTGAACCGACTGTTTCAGTTTTGGACTTATGTATTGTTAGTGCAGGTGTTGTAGCTGGCGCAATATTGGGTGCGTGATAGCGCGAGATAATTTCAATGAGTTGCTGCGGTACAAAGGGCTTAATTAAAAAATCACGAGCACCAGCTTTAAGTGCTTCAACCGCAAGTTTGGCATCGGCAAATGCAGTCATGATGACGACTGGTAAGTCAGGACATTCCTTTTGTGCAATCTTGAGTAAATCAATCCCTGTCATACCAGGTAGTTTGTAGTCCGTCACTAATACAGTGTTCAGACCTGGCCGGAGCAAAGGCACTACAGTCTCTGCACGTTGATGCGTCACAAAGTCGATACCCTTCATTCTTAGAGTCACTGCAATGGCCTCTCGAAGGTCTTCATCATCTTCAACAAGGATCACTGGGAAGCGTTCATTTAAAAGCTCGGTCATGATTGATTTATTCGCAATGTTTGGGGTTTGTGGGTTATTTGCAGCTTACTCAGAGGTAATGGGCAAGGTAATTTTGAAGATGGCGCCGTGCATAGAATTCTTAACAGCAATCGTACCGCGGTGTGCTTCGATCGTATTTTTGGCAATCGATAAGCCTAGACCGGTGCCGTTAGCGCTAGTGGTAGAGAACGGTTCAAATAAAGAATCAATAATGGTCGATGCAATACCAGGACCTTGATCTTCAATGGTAATCAGTAGTTTTTTTGAATCAATGGTTGCCTGTAACAGCACTTTGTCTTTTGGTTTAGAGACGCTGAGCGCATTTTCCAAAATCGCCACTATGGCATTCGGTATAGATTTAGGTTCAACTAATAACATGACTGATGATGGAATACTGCACTGAACAATTAACTTAACATCCTTGCTTTCAAACAAAGCTTGAATGCTAGCTTGTGCTTCATCGATAATTTGTTGCACGCTGCTAAGGGCAGTTTTGCTTGGACGATTGGAAATAAAACGCAGCATCTCTTGCGAAAGCTTTTCAAGATCAAGCAATTGTTTACGTAAGCGCTGCGCAAATTCTTTTGACGTGTCTGGCGCCAGATCGTCATCACAAAGGTGGGATGAATAGAGTAGGGCGGTTGCCAAAGGCGTGCGAAATTGATGCGCAATACCCGCTGCCATTTTGCCCATGGCCGTTAGGCGATTTTCCCTTTGGGTTTCTTGGTGCAAAGCGATGTTGGCGGTGATGTCTTGGATTTGAATAAAGCTACGAATACCATCGTCAATGCGGATAACTTGCACCGTCATTTGGGGTTTTGAGCCTGGGGTAGCTGAATTACTTATCAGATATTCGCCTGGAGCAATTGATGCCTCCCATTCACCGGGGATCTGAAACGATTGGCCTGCACTCAGAGTGGGTAAGAAGTGCAATACCGCGGGATTATGCAAGAGCACAATGTTGTTTTCTAGCAGAATTACGCCCGCAGGAATTGCATTTACTAAGATGCCTAGACGCTGGTTCGATTTATGCAGCTCATCACTTAGCTGGTCAATCTTTTCTTGCAGTGCGCTTTGTTGGGCCTCCAGTTTTTGAGATTCAGCATAAAAAATGGCAAACGCTTCTTCTAGGTGCTTGGCATCTAGGCTAGGGTTGGCACTTTTAGGGCTCGAGGGTATAGTGGTTTCTGAGTTGGTCAATGGGTTTTAGACTTTTATGCTTAGTGTTTTAGGGTGGCAATTTTTGCCTCTTTTTTCACAATATGAGTATAGGATATCAATATTTAGACAAAATAGGCAAAAAGGTTCTATATTTAGTGCTATTATGTTTTTAGAATTTTTGCCTGATTTGACGGAAGCGAGCCATTGAGCGAAGAAGAAAAGCCCCAAATACAGGATAGCGAAAAGGATGCGGCGGTAGTCAATATTGGCTCTATGTCGCCTGCCTCTGCTGTTCCAGCATCTGCCCCGCGTGCGGGCGGGGTAAGACTCCCCTCAAAATTAGGTGAACTGCAAATGCGCTTTGAAGCGCTCGGTATGCAGCAACGACTCATCGTTGCGGCTGCATTATTCTTGTTTATCTCGGCCCTGATTTTTGTCACTGTCTCTGGTCGCAGCAAAGACGACTATCGGGTCCTCTTCTCCAGCATCAATGAGCGTGATGGAGCAGCAATTGTGGCTGCCTTGCAACAAATGAATGTGCCCTACAAGTTTACCGAGGGCGGTGCAGCGATTTTGGTACCAGAATCTTCAGTCTATGAGACCCGCTTACGTTTAGCTGGCCAAGGCTTACCCAAGGCTGGTAATGTTGGTTTTGAGTTGCTCGAAAATCAAAAAATGGGCACCAGCCAATTTGTAGAGCAGGTAAATTATCAACGTGGTCTTGAAGGTGAACTAGCGCGCAGTATTAGCTCTTTGGCACAAGTCAAGTCTGCCAGAGTGATGTTAGCTATTCCCAAGCAAACTGCCTTTATGCGCGAGCAAGAAAAGCCTACCGCATCAATTGTAGTGACTATGCACCCAGGACGCTTTTTAGACTCTCAACAAGTTGCTGCTATCACAAACTTAGTTGGGTCTTCAGTGCCTAATTTGGGGCCTGCGAACGTCACCATCGTTGATGCCGAAGGTAGCTTACTTGCTCCAAATGCGCAGCGCCTCATGGGTATGGATAGCAATCAACTCAAATACGTTGCCGAGTTAGAGGGTGCATTATCAAAACGCGTTCAGGCCATCTTGGAGCCTGTTACTGGCAAAGACAATGTGCGCGCACAAGTCACAGTAGATATGGATTTTGGTGAGCTAGAACGCACCCAGGAAACGTTTGGTCGTAACTCCCCTCCTAACCAATCTTCGATTCGAAGTCAGCAAAGTAATGAGGCGGCAACCCCCAGCTCAAGTGTTTCTGGGGTTCCAGGAGCGCTTACAAACCAGCCTCCTGGCGCAGCACAGGCGCCGATTAATGCACCAGGTGGTGCGACAGCGAATACTGGCCCACAAAATTTGAATGCGCCGCCTACTAGTTCAACTTCTAACTCTAACAATATCAAAAAAGATTTGACCGTTAACTATGAGTTAGATCGCGCAATTGAGCGTATCAAATCCGAAAAAGGTAAGGTCAGAAGAGTTTCCGCTGCCGTTGTGGTGAACTACAAGCAGCCTGCAGGTTTGGATAAAGAGGGTAAGCCACTTAAGCCTGTGCCCTTTAATGCAAAAGAGTTAGATCAGATTAATAATCTTGCTAAAGATGCGGTAGGTTATACCGAAAGACGTGGCGATAGTGTGAGCGTAGCAAACATTCCGTTTAAGGTTGAAGTGCCTGATGAGCCGGCGTTTTATAAACAGCCTGGCGTGATTGAGCTCAGTAAAGAATTCTTTAAATTTGCCATTATCTTAGGTTCTCTTGGCATTATGTTCTTTGGTGTGGTTAAGCCACTACTCTTTCCGAAGAAAATGGATGATGCCTTGGAAGAGCAACGTATTGAAGATGAGTTTGATGAGAAGATTAAAGCTGAGATGGCCCAGATGGATCCAAAACTTCGTGAGAAGCGGCGTATGGAGATGGAGCTATTAAAAGAGCGTCAGCGCATTGCCGAAGAAGAAGAGCGTCTGCGTATTGAAGAAGAGAAAAAGAGAATGGATGAAGAGCGCACTCGTCTAGAAGAAGAGAAAAAACATGAGTACGAGTCGCTTCTGAAATACGCAACGGACTTTGTTGCAGATAATCCGAAAGTGGTATCTGGTATTTTCAAAGAATGGCTGGCTGCAGATGCTGAGAAAACCAATAACGCAAATGCTGCCGCCGCAGCTGCAGGTTGAGATAAAGAGTAAATATCATGGCCGATGAAGAAGTCGCAGCACCTAAAAGCCTCTCCATAGCAGAGGCGCTTAAGGAAGGCGTTAAGGGTGCAACCCAAACGGGTACCTTAACCTTTGAAGAGCTCGATGGTGCTTCGCGCGCAGCCGTGGTTTTATTGGCTGTAGGCGCGGAGTCAGCTGCTAATGTATTGCGCACCATGACCCCGTTTGAAGTGCAAAGACTGTCTGGCAAAATGGCGGTCGTGCGCTCCTTAAATCGTGATTTGGTATTGCAGGTACTGAGGCAATTCAAAGACGTCACTGAAAATAATTCTCAAGTGGCATTTGACACTGATGACTTTATGCAGAACATGCTGACTAAAGCTATGGGCGCAGAAGGCGCCTCTGATTTGCTTGGTCGTTTGGAGTCAACCTTGGATATGTCCGGTATTGAGACGCTCAAGCGGATGGAGCCTGATGTTCTTTATGAGATGATTAAGGGTGAGCATCCGCAAATTGTTGCAACTGTTATGGTGTTCTTAGAGCCCGGTCCAGGGCAGCTAAAAAGTTTTCAAAGCCGGCAGGCGCAGTGAAGCTGTCAGGCTTAGAGCCTGATTGAGCAAAAGCGCTATTTAAGCGATTTGCTGCTGCTTGCATCCGAATTTGACTTACTTCTGACATAGCTTCTCCAATAGGAACACTACTATCTATGCATCTTTCGTGCCAGATTGGATATTCATCCTCGCTGCGTAGTTATCCTCGAATTGATTCATCTCAGCTTTTGCCTGTTTTTTACGCACCTCCCGGTGCATCTTATCGACTAACTTAGTGAGCCCGAGGGTTCTCATACGTGCCTGCGTAGCTGTTTTTAGTGTGTTTTCTGAGGCTTTTGTGAGTCCCTGAATTTGCCCATCCATCTCCACAGCACTTTGAATGAGCTTTTCTCTAAAGGAATTGGCATCTTGAATAAAGGCTACAGGGATACCCGTTTTACCGCCATCAAGCACTTGATTTTCATAATCTTTAGCGTATTCAAGAACTTGCTCTTTGAAGGCAATTGTTTGATTCACCTGGCCAGATGCCCTCTTTGCTCGCGCCATGGCCTGGTCCTCGCGAATCTTCGCTAAACGCAAAAGAAGCTCTATTGGTTTCATTTACTCGGGGTGATTTTAAGCAAAAGCTCTAGAGTCTTTGAAAGAGGGATGGCCACTTCGGACTCTTGTCTCAAAAAATCTTGGATTTTGGGCCATGCCTTGAGGGCATCATCTAACTCGGAATCGGTTCCGGCTATGTAGGCGCCCATCGAAACCAAATCCCTGCCTCGCATATATCGACTATATAACTGCTTCATACGGCGAGCGGCCATTAAATGCTCCTTTGATGCCACCTTAGGCATTACGCGAGAAATAGATTTTTCTACATCAATCGCCGGGTAATGCCCACTATCGGCCAATTCCCTGGAGAGGAAAAAGTGGCCATCTAAGATTCCGCGCGCTGTATCAGCCACGGGATCATTTGTATCATCACCTTCTAGCAAAACTGTATAGAAAGCAGTAATCGATCCGTCTGGATTAGCGCCATTCCCAACCCGCTCGACTAACTCAGGCATCCTGGCAAAAACACTTGGCGGGTAACCTCGCGCTACTGGAGCCTCACCTAAACTCAAGCCAATTTCTCTTAAGGACATGGCATAACGGGTTAAAGAGTCCACAATTAAAACAACATGCTTGCCTTGATCTCGAAACCAAATGGCTACATCGGTTGCATAAGAAGCGCCTTTAGATCTAGCGAGTGGCGAGGCATCTGCTGGAGCTGCAACAACAACAGCACGCTTAAAAGATTCAGGGTCCAAGGTCTCCTCACAAAACTCCCTAACCTCGCGACCTCGCTCACCAACGAGTCCAATCACAATCACATCTGCAACACAGTTACGCGCTAACATTCCAAGTAGGACGCTCTTACCCACGCCAGAACCAGCAAAAATCCCAACCCGCTGACCGCGACCCACCGTCAATAAACCATTAACCGCTTGAATACCCACATCTAAAGGCTCATGAATTGGGGTTCTATCTAAAGGGTTTAAGGTTCTCTGAATAAATGGAGTAAGTTGTTTTTCGCCATAGCCTTTGCCATCAATGGGCCGACCAAGGCCATCTACTACGCGCCCCAATAAATCCTCACCAATTGGTAGTGGATCACCAATACTATTTGAGGTGTAACCACTTCCGGAATTAAACGGGGTGTTAGTTGGGTAAACCAAGGCGCCTGGAGAAATGCCTTCCATTGCATCAATCGGCATCAAATAGGTGATTGCACCGTTAAATCCAATACACTCCGCATCATAGGTTTTGCCGCCTAACTCAGAGAGGATAGTTGCGCCTGTGCCAATGCTCATAGGCAAACCTTCTACCTCAAGCACAATACCTGAGACACGCTTTAACTTTCCCTCACGAATCGATAGCGGTGTTTCGAGTAAGTGCTGCTTTCGCATCTCTAACTGATTTGCTAATTCAGCCGGCTGCAAATGACTCACTCTGGTTTTACCTCATCAGCTGATGGTGCAAGAGGATCATCATGTAAAGACTCTTTAGATAAATCTTGATGCTCATGTTGCTCTAGCATACTTTCATGTTTTTCATCTAAATGTTCACCATCTTCTTGCAAAGAAGAATCCCGATCTAATCCTAGTGCCGCTCTGATAAGTGCAATACGCGCTTGCTCACCCACATCAATACGGGCACCACTGACTTCCACATAAGCATGTCCCAGCTTCACATCGGCATCGATCAAAATGGTGCAATTAAATGGTAGCCCTGGATCTTCGACAATTTTTTTCCACGTCTCTACCTCCTCTGCATTTAAACGCAGGTAGAGATTTTCACCAGGACGGGGCAAGCGCATGAGCGCTTCTTGAACTGCAGCAACGAACGGCGCGCGCTCCATGGAAGCATTGGCTGCTAAACGCGTAGCAGCTTCATAAGTAAATTCAGTAAGCGGCTGAGCAATGGCTTCTGGCATACCTCGAAGAGCTTCTAGCAATTGTCCAAGTGCATCTTGTAAACGCCTAGTTTCAAGATCAGCGTCAGCATAACCTTGCTCGTAGCCTTCACGATAGCCTGATTCCTTGCCTTCTTTATAACCAGCATCACGACCCTCAAGAAATCCTTGGTTGGTGCCTAATTCATACGCTTCTTTGTATGCGCTCTCACGAATAGCCTCCACCTCTTCAACCGTAGGGTAAAGCACTGGTGGAACCTTGGGAGGCTTGGGGGGCTTTGGAGGATCAAAGGAGGGAGGCTCCCACCTCGTCAGCAAAGAGTCCTCATCAGAGGAAGGCATCGGCTGACTTGCCCCTTTCCATAATCATGCGGCCTTCTTCTGCCAAATTGCGAGCGATACGAATAATTTCTTTTTGCATCTCTTCGACTTCTTGCACCTTGACTGGAGGACGTGTTTCCAAATCTTCGCGAACACCATCAGCGGCACGTTTAGCCATATTCTTGAACAGCTTTTCACGCAGTTTTGGACTTGCTCCCTTAAGAGCCATAACCAAGGTTTCTTGCGGAACTTCCAAGAGAAGGGTTTGCAAAGAACGATCTTCGATATCGTTGAAATCTTCGAAAATGAACATCTTCTCTTGAATGGCATCAGCCAGTTCAGCGTTGAAATCATGAATCGTTTTAAGTGCTGCCTTATCGAGGCCGCCCGAAAGCATATTAAGAATTTCAGCAGTTGGCACTACGCCACCAACAGTACTTCTACGGAAGTCCGCATCCGGACCAGCGGAGCGCGACATTACTTCATTTAATTCCTTCAGGGCAGCTGGCTGGACTTTTTCTAACAAAG